>JAUXWS010000087.1 GCA_030685015.1 bacterium | reverse complement strand
AAATTGATGAATTGTAAAATAGCATTTCGGCTGCGACTTTTGTTTCTACCGCTACATTCGGCTGGGTCGCATCCCCTTGCTACTTTTCCATCATGTTGAACCGATGGCGACCATCTTGTAATGCGTGATATGAAGCCCATTCTCAATACCAAGATCGGCGAGCTCTACCGAGGCGATTACAATACTGATTTGTTGTCAGATAAGGAGCTCAGTTAATGTCCATTGAATCCCGGTTTGACATTTCTTTTGTAGCGGGCCTCGCCCTTCGTGAAAAGCAAATCCAGCAAAACTATCGCCCTATAATCGCAGTACATAAGTGGTTCGCGCGTCGGCCAGGAGCCTTGTTTCGGGCGTTGACTCTTGCGGAGTTCGGTGAGGGATCACTTCAAGACTTGTACTTCGTCGCAAATGACTTCCCAGGTCGAATGGTCGCCGATCCGTTCATGGGAGGTGGTACTCCATTGTTGGAGGCCAATCGTGTGGGATGTGACGTTGCCGGATTTGACATCAACCCGATGGCCTCTTGGATCGTTCGCGAGGAAATTGAGCACCTGGATCTCAAAGACTATCAGGAAGCGGCTGATCATTTGTTGGGGAACTTGGCTAGTGATATTGGCCAATTCTACACGACTGATTGTCCGATCTACGGCGATATTGATGTGCCGGTGAAGTACTTCCTGTGGGTTAAGATTATTGACTGTCAAGAATGCGGCAGTCCAGTCGACCTGTTTCCTGGGTATTTGGTGTCTGAGGATTCCCGGCATCCGTTGAACGTGCTGATCTGTCCTTGTTGCGGAGAGTTGAACGAGGCGGCCGATAGAAGCGCCCCAGGGGCATGCGCTGAATGCGACACTACGCTAGTTTTGGACGGACCAGCTGGCCGAGGTCGCTGTTCGTGCGGCCGATGCGGACACGTCAACCAGTATCCGCGTCCAGAGGCGGGGCCACTTAGGCACCGGCTATTTGCGATCGAGTATTTCAATCCTCTCCGAAAGGCCGGTCATAAGGGGCGTTTCTTCAAGAAGCCGGACTCGAAGGATTTAGCCCGACTCAATTTGGTGGACGAGCGTTGGGCCAAGACCCAACCACGATTCGTCCCTGATCAGGAAATTCTGCCAGGCGATGAGACAGACCGGTTGCGCAAGTGGGGCTACAGCTATTACCGTCAAATGTTCAATCACCGCCAGTTGCTCGACCTGGAACTCAGTGCGCGCTCGATCCACAGTGTGAAAGACACGCGGGTGCGCCACGCACTTGCGACAAACCTATCCGATTTACTTCGCTATCAGAATCTTCTTTGCCGGTACGACACTTGGGCTCTGAAATCGCTCGACATCTTCTCGGTGCACGGGTTCCCTATTGGGCTGGTGCAGTGCGAGTCGAATTTGCTGGGGATCGTAAACGGTGGTGGTACGAATGTCGGGTCAGGTGGTTGGACGAACATTGTCGAGAAGTATACAAAGGCGAAACGTTACTGCGTTGAGCCATTTGAGATGCATCGTGTGGGCACGCAGAACGTGCAGGTGCCTATTACAGGTGAGTGGATTGGGGAGAAGCGAAATGGCGCTCGACAGCGTGTGGTTGGGATCCACTGTCAGGATTCGACAATTGCTGAGCTACCTCCACAGAGCATCGACGCAGTCTTCACAGATCCACCTTACTTCGGAAACGTCCAGTACGGCGAGTTGATGGACTTCTGTTACGTCTGGCTTCGCCGGATTGTAGGCAAGGACGCGGAAGGGTTCGACCGCCTGTCCACTAGAGCTGAAGCAGAGCTAACCGGCAATGTGACCCGTGGGCGCGGCATCGAGCATTTCACGGATGGTCTTTCCAGGGTCTACTCGCGGATGGCCGAGTCGCTTAAGCCAGGGGCGCCCCTTGCGTTCACGTATCACCACAACAAGATCGAAGCGTATTTTGCTGTTGGTGTCGCCATTTTGGACTCTGGCCTTACATGCTCTGCTTCGCTTCCCTGTCCGGCTGAAATGGGTGGATCGATACATATCCACGGAACCGCCTCGTCAATCGTCGACACTGTATTTGTTTGCAGGAGTTCTGGCTGGGCGCCACGGCAGTGGCAATTCGAGACCTCGGCGGAACTTGCGGCTGTAGTGAATCATGATCTGGAGTTGCTAACGGTTGGCGGGCGTAAGCCGACGCGCGGTGACACGCGGTGCATTGTGTTTGGTCACCTAACGCGTATGTCTATTTGGCGCCTTAGATCCTCATGGGATAGTACCCTACCTACTGGCGACAAGCTCAAGTTGTTTGGACAGGTTCTGCACCAGATAGCAGATCCAGAGGCCGTGGTGGTGCAGCTCCAGGTGACTGAAGTGCAGACGTCTAGCGCCATGGGTCCTTTGTTCGCCCTGGCCGAAATGAACGAGAGGAACCAGGATGCCATTGCGTTTTGAGATCGATTACCGCGATCCAGAAATTGCCTGGGAGCCGTTAGTTGACGAGGTGTTCGGCGAACTCTCGTCAAGTTTCCTGGAGATGCCAAAGGGTGAAGGGTTCATAGACTATCCAACTTTTGAACGTGGCTACCAAGCGCTTCGCTTTCACACAGATGCATTTGGCACTGTAACGACTGACACTATACTCGCTGCCGTTCAGCGAGTTCCAATCTCCTTAATAGTCTTCCGCTGCATTTTGGGTTTTACGCCACCAGAGTGGGCCTTTGTGACAACGGAACGCATGGACGTCACCATTGATCAGGGAGCGGCGCGCGCCATTGATCGTAGGATTCGTCTTCACCCTCTGGACCCGATTAGCTTAGGCAATGGCCTCACAGGCCAAAGGGTGCGAGCAATGGTCGAAGCAGGTGTGCGGACCATCGAGGAGGCAACAAGGACCATGCCTCCAGGAATAATTCATCGCCTGGAGAAGGCGGACACGGCCCATGGGTTCCAGAGTCTGCGGTCGATCGCCGATCTCGGAGCGCCCTATCCGGTTCTGCTTTATGAGAGATTTCTTGGTCGCCCATTTGCAACCCATCGCGATTCAGTCAGCGAACTTGTGGGTGAGGTAGTAGAGGTTGCGGTCAAGAACGTGCTGACGGAAGCTAAGATCAGTTTCCGTGATACAAAGCGCGCTGAACGGATCGCGGGCTTCGACCAAAACCCGGATTTCTTCATTCCGGACGAGTTCACGCCGGTTGCAGTGATAGAAGCCAAGCTGACCGAAGATGATGGGACAGCTCGGGACAAAGTGACTCGCGTGCAGCGACTCAGGACGTTGCGGGATGAACAGGGCAGAGATTATGATGTGATTGCCTGCATCGCCGGCAGAGGGTTTAAAGTCCGGCGGGAGGACATGCGGCGCATGCTGCAAGCGACGGACGGCAAAGTGTTTACATTGACGACGATGGAATTACTGATTGATCACACACGAATCCGAGAGTATCGTGTTAGATAGGATCTAATAGATAATCATCAGTATTAGTTAGAATGTAAAATAGGGGTTGAATGGAACAGGGCAGCCACAGTCTGTGCATGTTCTGGAGTTCGGGTGAAAAACTTTTGGAAACAGATGAATTTTTCCAACATCTTCACAGAAGGCAACTTTAATACCACTACACGGCATCGTATATATTCCATTATTGTATTGAAGGCCCGTTTCTTCTCCTGCATAATAGATCAAGTTCTTTCTTCCACGATCATCCAACTGAAGACAACCAGATGCAGAAGCAGTGATCAGGTAGTTTTCGTAAGCAGATAAACTGCCATCAACAAGTACGGAATTAATGTCATAAATACTTGATGGACATGTGTGTTTAATGTATTTTCCCAATTGATAGGATGTTAGTGTAATTCCTGTTGGGTCAACAGGATCCACGTGTCCGTTTTTCCTTGCGCAGTTGAAGCAATAGAATATTTCCAAAATATCCCCCTTTCTTGACAACAAATGAACCGCAGCCAGTCGCCCAGGAGCAGACGGCCGGCCGCCAGGCCCGGAACTTCAGGATATGAGAGTGGCAATGGGCAAGGCCAGCTGCAAGTGCTTGCGGGCCCTATTCGTGTCTGGTTGGTAGATGTGTCAGTCGGCCTGGACGGCTCACTCCAGTTGCCTGATTGCCCCTAATGTTTGCTGATCCTAGGTTGGGGATGAGGTCACAAGGAATCCACATGTGCCCTTGACTCTCCTGTTCTGATGCGCGAAGTTTTCCTCATTCTCAGGCTGGGGCTCGATAGCATGACCAGACAGAAGTCGGAATACTATCTTGCAGTCACGTTCAACGAGCTGGTCGATAAAATGCACAGCGATCTGAACAAATTGACCATTTAATGGTTGATGAGTTATTCCGATCGACTTTAGTTCATTCAAGATGTATTTAGGTCATGCATCGTTTCGGTGTTTTTCTGTCCCGTATGGCCTAATACAAAAGGGAACGCGATCCGCTTTAGAAACTTCCAACAGCGAGCTAAGGAGCGACTCCATGAACGACGAGAAGCCAGCCGTCAAGAGCGGGAATCACCCGGACCATGAGCATCTGCCGACTGAACAGGAATTCATGCAGCTATTGAAGCGTGATCAGGATTTGGAATCCGGGCAGACAGTCGCAAATTATTCCGTTTACCATAAGTATAGTCGGGGAACCTGACCACTCGCCGGAAAGTGTTTTTACACGCTTTATGGCAAGCGGTCCAAGCGGGAACACAAACCCTTTCTGAGGTTAGAGATTATAGTTGTTACGTAGCTGGGCGGCCCCGTCGTGCCGCAGCAGCGGGGTTCTATTATGGCCGGACTACGCCCAAAGAATTTCACATCCTCAGACGATTTCTGTCAGCGGTCACTAGCCCGAGCGCTGCGGCGCGTAAACGAACTCCATTTTCAGGTGACATCAGCCTGCAATCTCTCCTGCCGTTATTGCTATGCAAAAGCCGTCCAATCAAAGCCTGGTGCTGAACAATTAATGGATATTTCGGTCCTGCGCCAGGGCGTTGATACCATCTTTTCTTCGTCGAGTTCTGCGGCGATTTCCGTGATTTTCCACGGAGGCGAGCCACTGCTGCTGGATCCCAGTTTCTATGCCGAAGCTTGCGAATACACTACTGCACGAGCAACTGCTCGCGGTGGGAAAGTGTCTTTCGGACTGCAGAGTAATCTAACGCTGATATCGGATGAGCATCTTTCCATTTTCCGCGAATTCGGTGTCAGCCTAGGCACATCTTTGGACGGTCCGGCCCACATACACAACCAGATGCGCGGAGATCATGCCGCAACCATGAGGGGCATCGAGAAGGCGCGAGCGGCTGGCCTATTTAGCGGTCCAATTTGCGTTATAGGTTTGCATAATTACGACCGTATGGCGGAAGTCATGGAGTTTCTGCGCGAAATTGGAGTAACTTCATTCTTGGCCAACGTTGGTGCTTCCGTCGGTAAAGGTTCGTCTATGAGCCCGCTGCCTGCCGAAGCGATTTTCACAGCATTTCGTGACGTGTGCACGGCAACCCAGGAATCAGATTTTACGATTGTCGAGAAGCGGTTGGCGCAAAAAATTGATCGCTTCCTTAAGCGCTGCTTTTCAAAAGAACCTGGCCAGTTGACATGCGATACGCCCTTTTGTCATGCCGGACTGACCATGGTCGCGATCGACCTTGCTGGAGAAATCTATCCTTGCGGTTGTGCAGGTACAGGTGAGAAGTTTGCCCGCTACAGCATGGGAAATGTTGCACGGCTGACGGCACCATTCGAACTTGATGCCTTGGTGGCCTTTCACGCGAAAAATGCAAAATACGAAACGGTGTGCCAAAATTGTAGAGCCCGTTTTCTCTGTGAGCACGGATGCCCGGCCTTCGATCTTCAGGACTCCGCCTTCTCCGCAAACGTCTGTAAAGCCAATCTGAGACTGCACGATCATTTCATCAATCACATGGAGGTTCTTGATTCCTGGCGGAAGTTTCTCGCCGTCGGGGGAGGTATATGAACCTCATCATCACGAGAAAGTGTTCTAACCGTTGCCCGTATTGCTTTGAGGTTGGCGAAAGCACGCGGAGTGGCAGTAGTCAGATTAGCATCGCCAACGCCGAGCGTGTCGCCCGCTGGGTGGCGCTGAACGGCCTTGATGCGCTCTCACTACTGGGTGGCGAGCCATTTTTGCATCCAGAACTCCAGGCGATAGTAAGAGTGTTCCGCAAGATCTGCCCCAAAGTGTCGTTGACTGTATTTACTGGCGGTTATTTCGATACGGCCCTGCTCAATAATCTTGATGCTGCAGATGTCAGCTTGCTCATTAATGTCAACGAGCCAATGACCTACGCATCCCCGGGCCGCTTCGATAGCGTCATTTGCAACGCTGTTAATGCCATTCGCCGGGGATTCCGCACCACCCTAGGATTTAACGTGTGGGAACTTGGCTTCTCCCCCGAATTCATGCCCAATTTGGCCTACAACCTTGGACGACAAACCTTTCGGTGGACTGTCGCCCATCCCGAGCTCGATGCAGCTTGCCGCGTGGTAGGAGCGGTCGACTTCGAGCCCCTTGCAACCCGATGCATGCTAATGCTGCGAAAGGCAGTCCAGCTAGGCCTGCGGGCTCACTTAGATTGCCCGATACCTGTTTGCTTCTTCAGCGACGAAGATCTTGGATGGCTGGCTAAGTATCTCCCTGAGACTGCCAGCCGCCTAGGTACGTGTGATGTCCCATTAGATATCAGTCCAGACTTAGAAGTAATGCGTTGCTTTGCGCTGTCCGGTTGTGACAGGGTCCTTCTCGAAGATTTTTCTTCACCGGAGGATTTGAAGCGGCACTTCCAGAGATCCGTTGACCGAAACAGGTGGATGCCAACTCTGTTCAAATGGTGCACCGATTGCACTCATGCGCATTCGGGCCGATGTCGGGGTGGATGCCTGGCGCGTAATGGATGCATTGCTTCAACGATCGATCTGCCTGAGCGAATGTTCGGCTTGATCGCAAAGCACGGCCACGCAGAGGCCCTTTTAGCCTACAGGACAGCTCCTCCTGTTCTGCGCTCACCCTTGGCGGGCTACCTTGCTGCAGGTGCCGCCATAGTCCTTCGGGATTTCGACGCCGCCTTTCGATACGCTGCCCGTGCGCTTGACACAACGGAAGACGCGGAACTCAAAGCGCGAGTGCAAAAGCTCTTGGCTGAAGTCCCAGCGCCGCAGTCTACTCCGTCGCTCGAAGCCTGAAGGGCGCAAGCATGATGGCGACTAGTCATTTCAACTTTGAATTCGAGGGTCCTGTCGAGCTTCATCGATGGCTATCTTCTATCGCTCCATACATTGAACTCGAGATCGCCGAGACTCTGGACGAGCTTCGGGATGCATCCCTATCTGAACTAGAACACATCGTTGTTTACCTGCACTACATGTACACCGCCCGCTTCGTGCTCCCCACTCTGGAAGCCGTACTTGGCCGTGAAGCGACTGCTGAACGGCCCGACATCGTTCGTCATCAGTTGCTCGCCTGTCTCATGGGCCGCTTTGTTGATGATCTAATCGACAAAGACTCGGGATTTTGGAATGAGAAGCAGGCTCTTTACTTCTTTTCACACTTTCAGATGCGCTGTGACCGCGTACGGCCTCGGCTAGGCCTTGGTGAAGGCGCCGAGAGGCGTTGGTTGGCTGCGCTCCGCTTCAACCTGCTCGACGATGGGCGATTGTACGATGCTTCGCCGGATAGGTATGATATGCGACCGCGAGCAAAATGCGCGTGGCCCTACATAGACTACTGGAAACGCGTTAAGTACTTCTTTTGGGCATTACGCGAGGTGTCGACGGACGAAATTAGACTACAATGGGCGATGGAATACGTGTCAGCTCTGTTCTACAATTATGATGTTGACGACGCTCTCAACGATATCCTGCGGAATGTACCGACTGAGCCTGCTTTTGTTCTGGTCCATGGCATGAAGGACGATGAGGGCCGCCTGAAATTGAAGGGCCATCATTTCACCCGAGAATTGAGTTCCCTGGAAGATGCGGCGAGAATGCGCCTAACTGACTGTCAAGAACGGGGACAACGACTGGGTCTCCTGCTCGGCCCGGCTATGCTGGCGAAGGAACTCATTGCGGTGAGCTGAGTTGCGAACAGGAAGGAGACCGAATGTTCGAATCATATGAGTACGATGGCCCTTCATCAGCAGTGCCAATCGCTGTGCCATACGTCCTTGCACTCCGCGTTACTGAGCGCTGTCACACTGGATGTGGGCACTGTTACCTTGGTGCAGGTCCTCAGGGTGAAGAAATGGGGTTGGGACTTGTGCGTGCGGTGGTGCGTCAGGCAAGTGAGCTTTCCATCCGCACGATCCATGTGACGGGTGGCGAACCGCTGTTGCACGCCGAACTCGAGGAGATTGTCGGTACTGCCCGCAGCGCGGGCTTGATGGTTGAAATGGTCACCTCGATCTTTTCACCAGGTCAACTTGCCCCACCGGTTCGGTTGCGTAGACTTGCCCATGCTGGCTTGGAAAGGGTAATGGTGTCGTACGACGACTGGCATGCTCGAGTCGTGTCTCTGAGGGAGCTTGCTGCCTTTCTGGATTGCGGTCTTACACTAGGTCTAGATGTCGCGGTAAACGTTGTCGAACAGAGCGGGTCGACTTGGACCTGTGATACCTTGCTGCACGCGTGCGCGGGGTTGTTTCAAGGCGCGGAATCAGTCGACTGGCTTCCCGCTCAGATCTCAAGCATCGGACGCGCCGCCGCAAGCGGACTGAAGGAATCAATCGATGCTTGCGGTGCGCGCTGTGCTTTCTCACTCACAAGCCCCACCGTCACACCTAGTGGTGAAGTCGTCGTGTGCTGCAACGCGAAGCAAGATACCCCTGGGATGAAACTCGGAAAGATTGGTAAGGACAGTTTAGCCTGTTGCCTCAATCGTCTTGCGGCTCACCCATTGGCGCGCATCAACGCCGTGTTCGGTCCACACCGGGCATGGCCGGTGTTCGGCAATTCATTGGAAGATGCACCGTCGGGTACCTGCGCCAGTTGTCAGATGATGATGAAACAGTTCAGTGATTGCGATGCCGTTGCTCGGCTCGAAACACTGAGTCGATCACTGCCGGCGGAATTGCCCCTAGACTTCGAAGCCCTAAATACTTGGTGTCGACGCGCCATTCCAAAAGACGCTACGCGCACTTATGCCGTCGATTGAGATCCCTCTTGATCCCATTTTCGGTATCGACATCGAGGCCGTAGCTCGCAAGGAATTGCAGATACTGGATGTAATTCGCATCGAGTTTCTCCCGGGGCGGGTCATTTGCGAGACGTCTGCATGTGTGCCGCCGCTTTCGACGGTCCTGGCAACACACACATCGGGATCCGTTATTGCGGTAGAAGTCATCCATCACGCAGCGATCCTGCCGCATTTTCTCTCGATGTTCTTGAACGGACCGCCAGTTTACATCATCCACGCCGATAGTCACGACGACTTGGGCAGTCCAAACGTCGTTCCGGATGCAACAGGTCGTTTAATCGACCGCTGGACCGGTAAGACAGTCTCGCCGCAGGAACCGTTCACGGTGAGATCGGCCGTCGACAGCAGTGCCATCGAAATTGGATCATACCTAACGCTCGCCCTTCACTTGCTGCCGGTCATTGGAATAGCTTTCGTGTTTCCCGATCATTCAACTGCGAACATCGCCGGCGTAAGAAATCCCTCGTCCATCACGGTTGGCTGGGCCGAGGACGACCTGTTAAACCGAGGCGTCCGACGTCTGCGTTGTCGACCATCAAGAGATGGCAGTAATGGCATTCCAATACTTCGCTGCGATGGTCACTGCAATCTCGCGGAGCTAGGCAGCATTATACCGCGCGAAACTCCGATCATTTTGGATATCGACTGCGACTATTTTGATGACGCAGACGAGGTTGGTGGATTGCCTCACGACGCTTGCACGATGGATGTAGCTGGCTTCATGCAGCAAGTGCAGATGGTCGTACCTCGCAAACATCTTAAGTTGATCAGTCTGAGTCATTCCCCTGGATTTTGTCCACGTACCAGTGTCGAAGTGATCTGTGCGGAAGTGCTGCATTCCCTTGACATGGGTGCGCACTGCAGGTGGAAGTCATGGTGAGGATTTCCGCAACCGTGACAAGAACGAACTTCGCCGGAGTGAGTTTTGGGCGACGTATGGCGATGAGCGGGCAGGCCCAGGGTGGCCCGCGGGCGCGAAGAGAGCCGGGGCGAGGTGGGCGGGTATCTGGGTGAAGTCAGGCATGTGTGTTCTCCTTGCGCTGGCTGCGCGGCGGGCCGAGCAGGCTCATGGCCAGGGTCTCGTTTTCGTGGGTGGTAGAGGCGTCCACGCATTGGGCGGCGATGGTCACCTCGCGGCGAAAGCGAGGCTTGTCCAGCCAGTCGAGGCAGCCCAGCTCCAGGCGCATCCAGCCTTCGATCCAGCGGGGGTTGATGCCATTCCGGCCCTGCCGCGTGAGTTCTTCCCGAATCATCTGCTGATGCATGGCGTCCACCTTAGCAGGCCCGGGCCGCCCTTGGGCCAGCGCCGGGCGTTGGGGCTGTCCGTCAGATGGCGCTGTTGTGCTTGCTGCGCGCGGCAGCCGGCATGTTGTCTGCCCAGCCGATCAGGCGGTATCCGTGGCGGTTGAGGATGGTCTCGACCATGCTGGGCACCCAGCGACCGTCTTTGGCCCAGAACTGGATCGTCTGCTTCCAGACCTTGCATCCTTCGCACTTCTGGTAGGCTCCACAGAAGTCGTCGCTGTAGGCGCGCTCCGGCTGACCAATGTTGGCCATGGTGGTGATGGAGACGAGGCAGGTTTCCCTGCCAAGGGTGAGGATGACCACGGCCTTGCCGCCTGGGGCCATGGCCTCACCGATTGCCATCTCGACGTCCCGAAGAGCCAGTCTGGCGTAGATAAGTCGCTCCTGGACCTCCGCCTTTGCTGCGTCGTCCCGGTGCGTCATGTCGTCGTCATGCCGCGCCTCGCGCAACACCGCCTTGGCATGCGCGAGCTGGGTCAGCAGGTCTTGTAGCGTGGTGGTGGCTTCGGTTGTCATGGGTCCGTCTCCTTTTGCTGTTTCGCTTAGCGCAGTTCTTCGTATCCGTCGGCCAGCAGGCGCTCGCCCTCGGCCATGGTGACCACCCAGATCTTCTCGTCGTCGCCCATGAATTGGCGCGAGGCCTTCAGGGTCCTGGCCGAGAAGGAGGCCGCCAGGGCCGGGCTGGAAAAACGGCCCAGGATGTGGGGGTTGTTGCCCGTGGCGTTCTGGGTGTTGGTCTTGCGCGTCATGGTGTCTCTCCCGTTTTGTTGGGCATAATTACGCATCGTTACTTTCGGATAGCAAGTTAGATTTAATAAATCTACGGACTATTTTAGATGTCTAAAACAGTCAAAGAGATGAATAGCCCAGTTATACAATAAGCGCCCCTTTCGGAGCGCCTTTGATGGGGCTTTTGGTGGAAGCTTCAGGCGCCAGGCGCGCCCAGTGTCGCCTCAGGCTCCTTGCCGACGGTCAAGCCGCAGTCGAGGCAAATGCTCACGACGTTGTCTTCAGTTTCGGCCAGCCAGCGGGCGGCGTCGATGAGCTGGGCTTCCACGTTAAAGGACTCTCGCTTGGACCGGGCATTGGCCGGTGTAAAGCTGGCCTTTGTGTCGGGATCCGGATTGAGAGGGTCAAGGGTGATGGTTCCGAATGGGGCACCGGTTCCTGTGCGCGTGACGGTGAAGCGGTTCATGGGGGTGGTCCTTTCAGCTGGTCAGCTTGGAAACGAAGCGGCCGTCCTCGTCGCGGATCTCGATAGTGCAGCGGCCGGAGCCCTTGGGGTCCGGGATGACCGTGTAGGTCCAGCCCTCGGTCTCGCCGGTGGCCAGCTCGGCGGCAGCATTGTCGGCTTCGGCCAAGGTGGCGAAGATGCGGGCAGGGGCGCTTGAGAGCAGTCGCATGGTCATGGGCTCCTTGTTGGGGTTGCCGCTACCGGCGGGAAAGGGCCAGGAATTCCTGTTCGCCGGCCCAGGCGGCGTAGTCGGTCTGGATACAGACAAGGATCAGGTTGATCCCGCCATGGCCCAGCTGGCGCCCGGTGTTGTAAACCGTGCTCTGCCCGCTGTGGATCTTGTCCATGATGGCTTCTAACCGGCCGCTTTGCAGGTAGCCGGCGGGGCCGACGACTTTGCCGGTCTCGTGGTTGAAGGTGAAGCGGCCGACCGTGGTGGTCTGGGCGGTGGCGGTCGTGTTCATGAAGTGCTCCAGCTTATTGCTGCTGGCTGTCAAGCGGTTGGAGTTTCGTCGATGGCCATCTCGGCGTGGACCGCGAGGTCTTGGATGGCTTCGGCCAGCTTGTGGATCTGGGCCAGGGCGTCGCCGAGGTCGTTCCGGAAGCGCTTGTCGGCGGCAAACTGTGCGGCGGCCCGCTGCAGTGTGGCCTGCAGGGTATTTGCCTGGGCACTGGCCTTCCCAAGCAGGTAGAGGCCGGTTTTCATGGGCGCGAGGTTGGTGTTGGTCGTCATGAGTCCAGCCCTCTTAGTAGTTCAGCGTGGCGGTGGTGAAGGTTTGCAGGTTGGCGCGGGCGGCGTCCTCGCCTTGGGTGTTGACCAGGGCCAGGACGTGCTTGTAGATCTTCGTGTTCCAGTCCCGCTTTACGCTCTTCAGGAAGGTGTTGTTGGCGGCGGTTTGCTTGGTGTTAGTCTTGATCGTCATAGTGTCCGTCTCCCTTTGTGTTGGTCATAACTACGCAGTGACACTTTGCGAAAGCAAGTTATATATGAGAAATCTTCGGACTATTTTACATGCCACAAGCAGTCAAATGGATCGCTAGTCCAGTAAAGCAGAAAACGCTCCTTTCGGGGCGCTTTGCTGAGGCTGGCGTTAAGGCTATTCTGCGATCCGCCATCCGCTGTCCAGGTCGACCGTTTTGGCGCCGGCGATGGGCTGCCCGGCGTCCAGCCGGACCCGGAGCCCAACTTTGGCCCGAAAGACCCGGCCATTGACCCGTAGGGCCATGCCGAACAGGGCGGGGAACACCTTCCAAACCCTGGCCCCGACCTGCGGCACGCGCTTGGTGCTGTTCGGCCAGACTCCAGCGGCTTCGACCATGGCCCAGGCCTGCCGGGCCTGCTCCTCCACGGCGGCTTGGCGCCGGTAGTGCCGACGCATGAGCTCGGCGTAGAGGGCGGCGATTTCGGTCTTCTCCTGCTCCGTCCTATTGTTCAGTGCGCCATGGAAGCGGCGGTAGGCGTTAGAAAGCTGCCCGTCACCCAGGGCAGCCAAGTCCGCGCGCTCCGTAGTGTCGTAACCCACCATCCAAGTCCGTGCGATGCGTTTGGTGACTGCCGATTCGATGCTTGACATGGTGTCTCTCCTTTTTTGTTGGGCGTAACTACGCATCGCCACTTAACTAAGTCAACATAATCGTGAGAAATCTTCGGACTTTAGTTCTGGACTACTAATAATGGTTGAACATAAAACGGGCCACGAATGGCCCGTAAGAGTGGGAATGCCAGTGGGCCGTCAGACCTGGGCCTCCTGGGCAGCCAGGGTCTCCTTCGGTGCAAGCGCGTCCAGCCGCTCCGCCACCTGCTCGACGCTTTCCTTTAGGGCCTGCATGCGGCCCATCACCGTGGCCATCTCCGCCTGAAGCTGCGCATCCTGCCCCAGCTGCAGGAAGGCCTGCTGGAGCTGGACATCCACGCGGCCCAGCCGCTTGCGGGCGCCACCCAGGGTCTCGCGTCCCAGCGCCACTTGCCCGGCCACGAAGGCCTTCACGTCCCAGTTCTGCTTTGCCATTGGTCGTCTCCTTGGTGTTGCCTGGGCAGAATCCTGCCGGCCCGGGCGTGTGATCGGTGTATCAGTTTTCCATCGGCACGTTTCAGCGTTCGCAGACATCCCAGGCGGCCTTGCTGCCGTAGCCGAGCTGGCTGCCCTCGACCAGGTAGATGATCTCGGGTCCAGGGTTGGCGTCCTTGCGCGGGCCGACCTCGTCCTCGTCTTCCAGTTCGACACCCCGCTCCAGAAGCCGTTCGGCCTCTTGCTGATCCACTTCGTCGGCAATGGCGCTTTGGGTGGTGATGCCAAGCAGGCAATTCTGAAAAGGCCATTGAGATTGAGTCAGGAGTCTGACCTCTGCGTCCGGGTGGTCCTGGGCCAGCTCTTCCAGCTTGGCAATCAGGTCGTTGAGCAGCATGTCCGTGTCTCCTCTCGTGTGGGTTACTTGCTTGCCCGGCCCAGCTCAAAGGCGGCGCGCAGGGCGTCCTTCAGGCTTAGGACGCAGACCTCGTGGAAGTCCAGAGCGTCCATGTTGCGGGCTTCCAGGGTCTCGAACCCGCAGTGGATGTTGGCCAGGGCGGCAAGGCCAGCGTCGATCGTCGCATCGTCGGCGCCCGGCTGGGCGGCAGCAGCCGGCGCTTGCCAGAGCTTTTTGGCTGCCGGAAAGCCAATCCACTCTCCGTTCGTGCCCAAGCCTCGGTTGGCCATCTCGTCGCGGGCAAGCTGGACCGTGTCCAAGTTGTCGGTTGCCATAAGCTGGATCAGCTTGGTCTTCAAGAGTTGCATGAAAGCGGCTTCGTCTTCGCCCAGCATGTTAATCAGGCCTTTGCGCGTCATCTTCGTCATCGGTCCGTCTCCTCGTTTGGTGGGCATAACTACGCAGAGACACTTTTATAAGTCAAGTTGAATAGAGAAATATTAATCAGGTTTTATTGCTGAAACATTGTCTTGGTGCTGATTGATTGGACAGTGAGAGAAATCGCCCCTTTCGGGGCGATAATTGGAAATCTGAGTTGTTTAGGGGTCTACGCTTCGGGCGCTTTGTCCACAAGCGTCTGCAGCTTGACCTCCACCCAATCAGCAGGGTAGAGTAGGAGGAGCCACTCGCCTACTTGATTGAGGCACTGCAGGTAGGCCTTGCGGGCGCCGTACTTGGCCACGCTGCGCGTGATGACGTGGTTGTGACCTTTCACCTGCACGCGCCCTTCCCAGGAGTGGCGGACCCAGACCTTGCCGGAGCCCCGCTCTTCGATGCGCGTGGTGTGGTGAAGGTAGTGGCTGGTTTCGATGCGAACCTGCTGCAAGCTTTGGCCAGAACCGATGCGGGCCTGTCGGCGCTGGGCCCTAAGCCGGCGCATCGCAGCGGCCGCTGGTGTCGGACTGAGTTCGGTCCATGCTGCTGTTTGAGTTTCCGTTGCCATCGACCTTCTTTCTGTTTGTTGGGTATAAGGTGGCGAAATTTGGTTAGCATCACAATCCAGTGACCGGGATTGAATTGACTATGATTTGCTCCTAAAACGCATACACACACCGAACACCAACTGCCATCATTAAACCCTGTATTGTTGGGATTTTGGCAGGTGCTTGCCTCCATCCAATCCGCACCACGAAGCCTCACTTGCATCGACCTTCGATGGCGGCCCGAAGTTCCTCGTCGGCCACGTGGGCGTAGATGGCCGTCGTCTTGGGGCTCTCGTGGTCCAGGGCGAGCTGGACCAGGCGCAGGTTGCCGGTCTTCTTCAGCAGGCTGGTGGCGAAGGTGTGCCGGAGGGCGTGCGGATGGATGAACCGCTCGATCCCGGCGGCCTTGGCCCAGGAGTCGAGCAGGCGGCGGATGTGCCGATCGCTGACGGCGCGCCCGGTCCGGGTGCGAAACACGGCGCTCTCCGCCGGCTGGCCGGCCATCAGCGGCCGTAGCAGGTCTCGCGTCTCCACGGGTAGGAAGCGCACGCGGCGCTTGTCGCCCTTGGTGACCAGCCGGATCGTCTTCTCATCCAGCTCCACGTCGCCCACGGTCAGCCCAGCGGCTTCGGAGATGCGAATCCCCGTGTCCAGCAGCAGGCAGAAGAGCGCCCGGTCCCGGGGCTGGTCTCGGACGTCCGTGCGCGCCTTCAGGGCCTTGCGCAGCGCCTTCTCCTCGACCTCGCTCAGGTAGTCGGGGGCAGCTTGGTGCGCGCGGGGCAGGCGGATGGCGCCGAGCTCAGGCGCCAGTGGGTGCTTGGCCCAGGTCAGGAACTGGTTCAGGATGGTCAGGGCCCGGCGCGTGGTCAGACTTGACCTTCCCTCTCGGACGAAGTAGCGTGTGGCCTGCGTGATGGAAAGTCCATCGAAGGCAACGCCCTCCGCTTCCAGGAAGGCGGCAAAGCGGCGCAGCTCGGACAGGTAGGGCGTGATAGTGCCAAGGGCAAGCTGCCGGGCCGCCAGGTGTTCGGCAAAGGCTGGGATCTGTGACCGCATGGGTCCTCTCGCGCTGGGGTGTGACTGGCGGGGATAAGCTCGCCCGTTCATTCTCGGACATCAGTCTGCACAAGGCCCTCCCGGAAGTCAAGTCGGAACACCTTGAGAATCAGATAGATGACGATTCGTAAACCTCATCCGGCCAAGCTCTCCCAGGACGAGATCTCCTTCGTTCAGGTGCTGCTGGACCCGGTCGCCTTTTCCGCCGGCTTCCTCTCCCAGCTCGACGGCCCGGAGTCGGGGCGGCCCATGGCCCTCTGGCCGCACCAGGTGGAGGACGTGCGGGATTCCGCCCTGCAGATCGCCCACCAGGATGGGCGTGCGGTGGGCAAGACCGTGGACATCGTCGTGCAGGTCCTGCACTACGGCGTGACCGCCCGGAACGGGCGCATGCTGGTGACAGCGCCCAACGACGGCCATGTGAACAAGATCATCGAGGAGGTCGAGGCCCACCTGCAGAACAGCGAGTTCCTGCTGGAGATGGTGGCCGTCGATGCGAACGGCCGGCACCGCATCACGCGCAAGCCCTACTACCAGATCACGTGGAAGAACGGCACGATCATCTATTTCCGGCCGGCGGGCCCGACGGGCAAGAGCGTGCGCTCCCTGCACTGCGACCGCGTGCTGGTGGACGAGGCCGCCTGGTACCCCGAGCCCGCTTGGCGCGCACTCCGAAGAGTGCTCAACCGCGGCGGCCAGATGCGCTGCTACTCCAACCCCAACGGCCTGAGGAACACGACCTACTACCGCATCACCCAGCCGGCCAGCGGCTGGAGGATCTACAAGTGGCCGAGCTGGATCGTGCCGGGTTGGTGCCAGGCCGACACCGAGGGCGAGGCCAAGTTCTACGGCGGGAAGGACACGGCGGGCTTCCAGCACGAGGTGGCCGGCGAGCATGGCGCGCCGTCATATTCGGCCTTCAACGTGCGTCAGTTCCGGGATTGCCAGCGGAAGCTGGAAAAGGTCTACCGCGTGGTGCGGATCGACGGTGAGGAATTCAGCGCCATCCACTCGGTGGACGAGGCCTTCAGCCGGCTGGAATCTCTGCTTGATTTGCAGGACGAGGCGCGTGGCACGTATTGGATGGGCGGCGACCTGGGCTACACCAACGACCCCAGCGAGCTGACGGTCTGGCTGGAGGACGAACGCGGGCGCCTGGTGCCTGTCTTGCGCGTCCACAACGAGCATATGCCCTACACCTTCCAGGCGGCGATCATCGCCATCCTTGACGACCACTTCGACTTCGCCGGCCTGGGCTTCGACGCCGGGTCCAATGGCCTGGCCGTCGAGCACATCCTCACCACCGAGGACCGCTACGAGGGCCACCAGTTCGCCTTCCGGCTGGAGACCTACGACTTCGGCGGCAGCCTGACCACGTCCTACGATCCGCAGGGCCGGCCCAAGGTCCAGCGCATCAAGGAATACATGACCAGCCTGATCAACGGCCGCCTGGCGGCGCGCACCCTGCTCTTTCCCGCCGGCGACGTGGACCTCGACTGGGAGGACCAGTTCTGCACGCACACCTACAGCCAGACGCAGATGGGCCGCCTGATCTACTCCAAGGGCAACGACCACATCATCGACTCCACGCGCACGGCCGTCTTGCGCAAGGAGCGCGAGCACCTGAAGCAGCTCACGGACGAGGGGGGTAG
Organism: bacterium; assembly: GCA_030685015.1. Lineage (NCBI taxonomy): Bacteria > bacterium. The sequence goes on along the minus strand of JAUXWS010000087.1, from coordinate 148,492 downwards.
CCTGGACGCGGAGTTCGTCATGCCCCTGCTGACGGACAGCGTGTTCGAGTAGCGAGGGGGAACCATGAACCTGCTTGGATCCGGGATCTTCAACCGCGCGCCGCGCGCGGGCGGCGTGCTGCTGGTGGGCGATGAGATGCAGGCCCAGGCCGCCACGCTGGACCCCTTCGCCAGCGAGACGGAGAACGACGGCATCGCCCAGGCCTGGGCGGACCGGGGCGCCAAGGCCTGGGAGTACTACCAGCAGGAACCCATCGTCAACAACTGCATCAATGCCTGGCGCACGCTGGCGGTGGGTGAGGACTTCACCGTCCTGGCGTCCAGTGACGAGCTGCAGAAGGCGGTCGACGAGCTGAAGAAGCGCCTCTGCCTGAAGCGCTGGTTGAAGGACCAGCTCTTGCAGCTCTTGACCAAGGGTGAAGCGGCGGCGTTCAAGGTCTACGGCGGCGAGAAGAAGGACACGACCCAGGACGGCGCGCCGCTCTACCAGGACTTTAGGAAGGTGAAGGCCCTGAACCCGCTCCTCCTGGAGACGACGGTCCAGGACGGCACCGTGGTGAAGGTGCGCTCCTTCACGCTGGACACCTCGGGCAACCCCACAGGCCATCAGGACGTGGCCCTGCCCCAGTTCCGGCGCTGGATGTGGGACGCGCCGGACTTCGCCGACCACGGCACCAGCATGGTGCTGCCGGCCTTCGAGTCCATCGAGCTCCTGCGCGACTACCGGCGTGCCGAGCGCGCCATCGCCAAGCGATGGGCCATGCCTGTGCGGCTGATCAAGGTGGGCGGCCAGTTCGGCAAGACCGTCGTCATGCCCAAGCCTTCCATGCTGAAGGACATCAAGAAGATCTTCGACGCCATGACGGCCCGCCAGGGCGCGGTCGTGCCCTTCTACGTGACCATCGACACCTACGGCGCCGAGGGCGAGACGCTCAAGACCGAGGAAAAGGTGAAGGAGGCCAAGAGCGACGTCATCGTCGCCATGGGGTTCACGCGCGCCCTAGTCTCCGGGGATGGAGCGAACTTTTCAACCGCCAGCCTGGGCTTCGCCAAGATCCAGCTCATGCTGGCGGACCTGCGCGACACGGCGCGCGAGATGCTGCAGTGGGTGCTGGATGACTGGCTGGCCATGCGCGGGAAAGAGGGCGAGACCCTGCACATCGCCTTCCCCGAGATCGACCTCTCGGCCGGCGCCGACCAGCGCAAGGTGCTGGTGGACCTCTACGACCGCGGCCTGATCAGCGTGCGCAGCCTGCAGGCGATGATGGGCCTCTCGCCCGACATCGAGCAGGCCCAGACCAAGCGCGAGACGAAGCAGGTGATCGCGCCACTGTCCCCTGGCGACATCGTGGGCCTGGCCCAGCAAGGCATGCTGCAGAACGACCAGGTCTTCTACCTGCTCAACCTGGCCGAGCGGCTGAAGGGCGCGCCGGACGCCAAGCCCACGGAGGGCGCGCCGGACGGCCAGACGGGCGACGTGGCGGCCCTCTACGACCAGGTGGACCAGCTGCTCCTGCAGCGCGCCCAGATCCTGGTGCAGGAGAGCCTCGCCAAGGCTGAAGCCGCCCAGGCCGCCTGATGCCCAGCGCCACCTGTACGTGTGGCCGGCCGCATGCCCCGCTGCCGGTGGGAGCGCTCCACCTGCAGGCGGAAGCGCTCCTCCTGGTGCGCGGCAGCCGGGCCCTGAACGCCTACGCCACCACCCAGCGGCAAGCCATCGAAAAGGCCACGGCGGAAAGCCTGGCCAAGGCCGGCGCCTACTCGGACGACCTCCTCACCACCAGCCTGAAGCACCTGGACCAGGCGGCCAAGTCCGTCAAGGCCGAGATCCTGGGTCTGGGCGACCTCACCCAGTTCGCGCCCGACCGCCAGGGCGGGAAGCTCGTCCAGCTCACTCGGCTGAAAGCGCTGGACAAGAATCTGGCAGCGACGGGCGCCAAGCTGAAGCAGGAGCTGACCATGGCCTACCAGGGCATGACCAAGGAGATGGCCAAGGCAGGAGTCGGCGGCACCCTTGCCAAGCTCGGCGTCCTGAAGGCCGGTGGATACAAGGCCTTGGACCAGGCCGGCCGCGAGGCGCTGGCGGAGGGGGCCTTCTCCCTTTTCCCGGCCGACGCCTTCGACTTCCTCTCCGGCTACCAGCTGCAGCTCCTGGGCAAGCTCTCGGACGACCTCGTCGCCGGTATCAAGGGTGCCGTGCAAGTGGGCATCGCCCAGGGTGAGGGCCCGGCGAAGATCGCGAGGCGCATCGGCGGGATCGTGAAGAACCCGGACGAGTTCCGCCAGGCGGGCAAGACGGTCTTCAAGACCGTGCAGCAGCGCGCCGAGCTGATCGCGAGATCCGAGACGATGCGGGCCTACAACCAGGGCGCGCTGAAGTTTGAAGCCAAGCTCGGCGTCAAGTCCGTGTTCTGGCTGACGGCAGGCGACGAGCGCATGTGCCCGGAGTGCGAGCCCCTGGACGGGAAGGAATACCCGCTCACCAGCCTGCCCAGCCAGCCCCTGCACCCGGCCTGCCGCTGCACGCACACGCCCGGCGCCGGCGATCTCTCCCAGATCACCGACCTGGCGACCCTGGAGGCCAAGATCGTTAGCGACACGCTGGGCCAGGTCGTGGTGAAGGAGGCGCTCCAGAGCGGCGACTACGGGAAGCTCACGAGCGCCCAGCTGCGCGAGGTGGCCAAGGAGAAGGGCGTGTCCATCGGCCGCACCAAGGCCGAGCGCATCTCGCTCCTGTCGAAGGCCTCCGGGCAGAGCGAGGAGTGGCTCTCCGGCCACACGATGAATGAGCTGGACGCCTGGTTCAAGCAGTACAAGATCGGCGCGCTGAAGTCCAAGGACGAGCTGCTGGCGGCCCTTTACAAGACCGACCACGCCACGGATGCGGCCAAGCTGGCGGCGCTGAAGCAGGCCGAGGATGCTGGGAAGGCGGCCAAGCAGGCGGCCGAGGATGCCGCGGCGAAACTGGCGAAAGCCAACCAGGCCGTGGCGGATTTCCATTCGGGGCTGGCGCAGTTGAAGGCACTGGAATCGGACCCGGCTCAGTTCGAAGCCTTCCACGCCCAGATGGACAAGCTTCTGGCTCAGGTCCACGGAAACTTGGAGCTCTTGGGACCGCAGCAGGCGGCAGACCTGGGTGGTTACCTGTCGAAGGCTCAAGACGTCTTCGCGTTCAAGGTGGAACTCAATAGTCAGTCGGTGCTACGCGAGGTCTTGAAGGCGGCGAAGGTCAAGAACTTCCAGTGGTTCACGAAACCCGAGTCCGTCGCCTACCTGACCCAGAAGCCCCTGCAGCCCAAGATCGCCGAGCAGGTGGCGGCCAAAGTAGCCGCTGCCAAGGATGCGGCCAAGCTCAAAAAAGCCGTGCCGGTGCCGGCCCCACCAGCGCCCGCTGTGCCCAAGCCGGCTCCAGTGGCGCCCAAGTCCGCCCCCGCGCCAAAGGCTGCGCCTATGCCAACCGCGGCGCCTGTGCCCACGCCAGCGGCCAGCCCGGCCGTTCAGGCACGCCAGGCAGACGAGGCCTGGGAGGCGCTCAAAGCCAAGAACCCGTTCACCTTCCACAGCGACGCCAGCGAGCTGGGCGGCGTGCACACCAAGTATTTCTACACGGACCAGGCCGGCGACAAGTGGCTGTTCAAGCCCATCAGCGAGGACTTCCGCGCTTGGGGTGACGAGGTGGCCTACCTGATCCAGCGCGAGATCGATCCGGACGCCATCGAGGTCCGCTTCATCGAGCTGAAGGACATGCATGGCCGGATGCGGATGGGATCGATCCAGCAGATGAAGCAGGGGCTGAAGAAGCCGGCCAACTACAAGGGCATCGACGTCACGACGATTGATCCGCAGGACCTGGTTCAGCTCCAGCGCGAGCATGTGGCCGATTGGCTCATTTCCAACCACGACGGTCACGCGGAGCAGTTCCTGCGTGCCCAGGACGGTCGCGTCTATGGCATCGACAAGGGCCAGCTCTACAAGTATTTCGGCAAGGACAAGCTCTCGGTTGACTACGCGCCCAACGCCGGCGGGCGCTTCGACGAGCCCATCTACAACAAGCTGCTGCGCGCCCACCGCGATGGGAAACTGAAACTGGACCTGCAGGCGACGGGCGTGTGGGTGCGCCGCGTGCAGGGAATCTCGGATGCGGCCTACCGCGAGATGCTGATGCCCTACGCCGGCCGGCGCTTCGCCAGCCAGCCCGGCGCTCTGGAGGATTTCCTCAAAGCCGCCACCCTGCGCAAAAACACGCTGCAGGCGGACTTCGAGCGATTCTACAGCGAGATAGAGTCGGCACGGACCGGGAAGCCCGTGGTCTTCCGGTTCGGGGACGCCGCGCCGGCGCCGGCGGCGGCAACGCCCGCAGCCAAAGAGACGGGCGAGGCCTGGGCGCGGGGTAGCCGCATCAACCTGAAGGCGGAGGTGGAGACGATCCGCGAGTCCGGCTGGCAGGGGCGCTCCCTGGCCGTGGACAAGGGCGACATCGAGGACCAGAACATCCTCGTCCGCCAAGTCTTCGGGATGGACGGTGAGAAGCAAACCATCCTGCAGCTGCGGCTGCGCCAGGAGGCGGACAAGCGCCTGGTCAAACTCCTGAAGGCGAATGTCGTGGGCGAGGTCCCGAAGGAGCTGGCGGTGGAGGATGGCTTCTGGGACACGATCCTGGCGGCCGCCAAGACCGTCAACACGCACGTGGGTGACCTGAACTACAACACGACGAAACTGCGCGCGGCGGAGGATCTGCGGCCAGCCTTGCAGAAGCTGGCAAAGGCTGGCAGTGCGGTCGAGCAATCCATGGCCCAGCAGTATCTGAAGACCCTGGACGACATCGCGCATGCCGTGGAGGCCTCGACTGCCGGCACGCCAACGAAACTCCCCTTGGTGAAGCAGTACGCGCCCTCCGCCGCCGAGCTGAAGGCCCTGCAAAAGGGCGTCGGCGCTCCCGCGAAGGGCAAGGGCCTGCGCGTGACCGCCAGCCCGCGCTGGACGGAGGATCGTGTGGTCTCCAAGGGGCACGAGCTGGTGGTCGAGGCCGAGCACGTGCCGCTCTCACGCTTTCACTCGTCCATCATGGACAACCTGGTCGAATATCATGTGGACCTGGGGGACGGGGTGGAGGCCGTCTACAAGCCCTTCCAGGGGACGGGCAAGTCGGTGGGCAAGAGCTACGCCATGCACGGGCGCATGACCGTCAAGGTGCGCGAGGGCGTCTCCGAGAGCGTCGTCGCCCGGGCTATGGAGCGGTTGAAGGTTCTGGGCTTGGACACGGCGCCCTCGACACCCTGGGACGAGGAGCTCATGTATCTGCAGAAGGTCGCTTTCGTCGCCAAGATCGACGACAGCCCTGCCTTCCTGGCCGCGGCCGAGGAAGCAAAGAAGGCCTCCACCGAGTCCGCCGTGCGCATCTGGCGTGAGGTCTGGAGTCGCCATCTGGGCGTGAAGGACGTGACCAAGCTGCCCGACTACAACCCGATGGGCACGCACCAGGCGGCGGTCGCCACGGGCAAGGGTGGCACGGCAGGCATGCGCGTGCAGGTCCGCTTCGACGTGTCACGCGAGACGCTGGAGAGGGAGATGGAGGGCTACGTGCTCATGCACGGCATGACGAAGGGCTCCGTGGAGGACTTCCTGGAGGCCGTGCTGCCGACCAACCAGTCCTTCATCCCGACGGCCGAGCGCTTCAGCACGGGGGTGCCCATCGGCGGCATGAGCCCGTCCCAGGACATGAATTCGGGCGGGGCGAGCTACTTCTTCACGCGCATCATGCGATCCACGAACACGCAGGCCAACACCATCCGCTTCAAGCCCGATCTGCTACGTCGTGCCGACGCGATTAGTTACAACAGTGACCACTACGGCAAGGTGGTGGGGAACTTCGTCCGCGAGAACCGGATCTCGGACCTGGAGACGCTGAAGAAGATGCCCCACTACTGCGGGAACGAGACCATCATCAAGGGAGCGGTTCCCCTCTTGGAGAACATGGATTCCATCGTCGTCGGCGATGCCGGTCGCAGGGTCAAGGTCATCGCCCTTTTCAAGAAGCACGGCATCACGGTTCTGCCGGACGGCCGGCGGATCGAGGATGTCGTGTTTGCGAGGTAGCATGAGCATGCAAGAACCGGAGCGCCTGGCCTTCCAGGCCTACTGCGAATCCCTGATGACGGGCTTCGGGGCCACGATTACGGTTCTCTTCCAGGATGGAGATGCCATTGACATCCACGCTGCAGGCATCCGCGTGCTGGAGGCCTCGCCTGTCTTCGACCGCCACACAGGCGCGATCCAGGCGTGGCGCTACTTCGTTCTTTTCGCAGAGATGAGCGTCCTGGATATGCTGAACGCAGGCCATCCCGTGCATGCCTTTCGTGGCGTGGTGACGGAGCGCAAGGGGCATTTCTGCTGGCTGAAGGAGGTGGATGGCGGAAAGCGCTTTCTCATCTGCACGAATGATCCGCACGACTTGGACAAGCGGCAGGAAGCCACCTACCAGGCCTGGGAGGATGCCGTGAAGGACTTCGGTGGGGATGAGGCCCTCCAGGCCTTGCTGGACCAGCAGGCGACGGAATGGACGGTCAACCTCCAATCGACAGGAGAGATGAGCCGGTGAAAGTGCTCTGGTTCTATGTGTTCGAGTTCGATCCGGACTCCACACGCAAGCAGCCCATCGGCGCTTGGATCACCCAGGACGACAGGCTGGACTACGTGTTCGACCCGGCCTTCCCAGAGGATGAGGAGATTCCCTCCGACCTGATCAATGCCATGCTGGAGCAAGATCAGCGCTTCGTCCCCCGCGAGATGCTGGATTACTGGCGTCATCACGTGGGCTACTATCGCAGCGCGAGCGAGATCCAGGAAGAAGAGGTCACTGATTACGCGGCCTTCTTCAGGCGCCTGGAAGCCCTTGTGACAAAAAAGTAGCCAGCCCCACGAATATTCCTTCTCTCCTTACTTGACAGACCCTCTCGGACAGGGGATCGTATCCCGCGATGAACCTAAGTCGCGGGATTTCCATGCACTTCCTGACTGTCGAAGCCGCCCTCTTCCCCGAGTTAAGCCTGACCTCCCAGGCCGCCGGGGCGCCGACGCATGGGGTCCAGTACATCGGGAACAAGCGCAAGCTGCTCGATTGGATCCGCGAGCAGATTCCCGAGGGCGTGAAGACCGTGGTGGACGCCTTCGCCGGCGGTGGCAGCGTGAGCTACATGTTGAAGCGCGAAGGCTTCCAGGTCCACTCCAACGACAGCCTGCACTGGCCCCACCACATCGCCCGGGCCATCCTCGTCAACCAGACCGAGCAAGTGACGGACGAGGAGATCGACGCCCTCTGCCAGCCCAACCCGAAGGCCGGCACCTTCGTTCGGGACCACTACAAGGACAAGTTCTGGAAGCCCGAGATCCATGGCGTCATCGACGAGGTACGGGAAAACGTCGATGCCCTGAAGGGTTTCAAGAAGGACCTGGCCCTGGCGGCCCTGGGGGCCACGATGCTCTCGGCCCGCGGCTGGTTTCCCCAGTTCACCACCAGCAAGGTCAGCGAGGACGGCTACAGCCCCGAGCAGTTCCACAAGCGCCTGGGCGAGGTCATCCGGCGCCTGAACTCGATGGTGCTGGACGGGCCGGCCTGCACGGCGCAGCGCCTGGACGTGCGCGAGTTCCTGCCCAAGGTCAAGGCCGACCTGGCCTACTTCGACCCGCCCTACGTGACCGAGTTCAGCGCCGCCAACTACAGCGCCAACTACCACGTCGTCGATGCCGTGATGGTGAAGGGCGAGGGTCGTACGCCCAACGCCGACAGCGTCACGCGGATGGAAAAGACCCAAGGGGACCTCACCAAGGCCAACATCGCGGCTTTCTTCCAGGAGGTCTTTGCCGCGGCCGAGCACATCCCGGACTGGATCCTCTCCTACCGCGACCACAGCTACCCCAGCGAAGCCGAGCTGCAGGAAGTCTTCGAGAAGGCCGGGCGCGAGTTCCGCCTGGAGACGAAGGATTTCTCCTACGGCAGTCTGGCCGGCAAGAACCGGGACAAGGATCCGGCCAAGGCCAAGGAGTACCTGTTCGTGGGGACGGCGAAGAAGGACGAAGCGGCCAAGCCGAGTAAGCCGGATCAGCCCAAGGAGGACGACGTGAAGGACAAAGAGCCCGTGGACGCCGCGGCCATTGCCGCGATGGCGGCCGCTGCTGCTGACAGGACGCGCATGACGGCGCGCCTGGTCGCCGGCCGGGTGGTGGCCGTGGCGGAGGCAAAGTCCGAGGGCGGCGAGGACCATGAGATCGCCTTCGTGCTTTGCCACGCCGGCACGAACCGGAATGGCGATCACTTCACGGTGGACGAGCTGAAGGCGGCTGCACCCAGTGCAGCCGGCGTCAAGATCAACTTGAAGCACGGCCAGAAGGCCCAGGACATCGTGGGCAAGACGGAGACGGCGGCCTTCGACGACGCCGAGGGCGGGCGCGTCCTCTGCGCGGGAAAACTCTTCACGGGCTCCGACGAGCTGGCGGCCAAGGCCCGGAAGCTCATCCACGAGGACCTGATCACCAAGGTCTCGATGGAGTGCTCGTACGCCAAGGGCGAATGCTCCATCTGCGGCCACACGCACGTGGCCGTGGCGGACCGCTGCGAGCACCTGAAAAAGTCCAAGGGCCAGCAGCTGGACGGCAAGGACGTCTACGAGATCCTCCATGGCGTGACCTTCACGGGCGCCGGTCTACTGGAGGGCTACGAGCCCGCCGACCCCAAGGCCGACATCACGTCGATGGCCCATGAGCCGGACGGCCTGATGCGCGCCGTGTCCTACGGTGGCGACGTCGGCAGCTCCAAGCCCGAGACCGTGCGTCAGGTGCTGATCCAGCAGGAGATCCGGGACGATCTCTGGCGCGCCTGGGATGCCTTCCACATCGTCACCAACACGCTGGTCGACCAGTTCGCGGCGGAAGCTGTCACGCTGGAGGACACCAGCACGAAGATCCGCCAGGCCGCCAGCGACACGGCGGATCGCGTGATCCAGATCCTGACCACCATCAGCAAGGAGACGGGCAACATGGACCCGAACAAGGACCAGCAGGCCTCCCAGAAGGCCCTGAAGGACATGACTCACGAGGAACTCCTCAAGCACGCCGAGGAGCTGGCAGGCGTGAACACGGACCTGACGGTCAAGGTCCAGGCAGCCGAGGACGAGAAGGCCAAGAGTGCGGCCACCAAGGCGGCCGAGGCCCTGGTCGTCCTGATGGAGAAGAAGGGCCGCGCCTTTGCCGACGATGCCGCGCGGAAGGCCGAGGTCGAGCGCCTGGCCGGCCTGTCCGACGAGGCGCGCAAGGCCATCGAGGACACCTGGAGCGCGCTGCCTGACAAGTCAGGCGCGCCCGACAAGGCAGCGCCCACCGAGGAGGAGGCCGCGGCCGCCGCCGGGGGGAGTGCCGCCGCCGCCGCCCAGGGGCAGCTGCGCGCCAATGCCAGCACCACGCCGGCCACGGAGGGCGACCCCGCACCCAAGGGCCTGAAGGACAAGCTCACGGATGGCTTCCAGGCCATCTACGCCGAGCGGCTGGCCAGCGAGCGCGGCGAGATCAGCGAGTAGCATCACCCCCGACCCGGGGATGCCGGGGCGGACTCAACTAGAAGGAGCAGATCATGTACAACAACTCCCACCCCGGCATCGAGCTTGGCGACGGCGTCCTGAAAGGGCCGGGCACGCCGGGTCAGGTGCTGAAGAGCACGGGCAACAACGAGTTCACGGTGGTGTCGAATGTCGCCGACATCCCGGTCGGCATCCTGAAGCGCGCGGACAAGAACTGCGCGACGCAGGGCGCGACGGAGACGACCCCATGCGTCGTGGACACGGGCGCCTTCGTCTTCCAGACGGACCAGTTCTCGGGCACGCCGGCCGTCGGGAACAACCTCACTTTCGATGCCACCACGGCCAAGCTCAAGGTGGCGGTGGCGACGAACAAGATCGTGGGCCGCGTGCTGGCCGTGGACGGGACCGAAATCTCCGTCCTGTGGACCAATCACGGCCTGGTGGCCTAATCGCCTGGGGCGCAAGCCACCCGGCTCCAAGCAAGGAGAACTCCACAGTGAAGACGAACAGCACGAAGGACCCGCAGTTCATGGCTGCCATGGCCGGGCTGATGGCCGAGTCCTTGAGCAAGGAGAGCGGCCTCTACGCCCTGGCCGAGGCCGTGGCGCCGGTGATCAAGATGGACATCGAGCGCAAGAACATCGTGCCCCTGGTCCTGACCGAGCACACGCTCAAGGCCGGGCAGGAGGCCAAGTACCAGAAGCGCGCGGCCCTGCGTGCCTTCTACATCGGCGTGGGCGGCCAGCCGCACCGCCAGGAGGTGAACGCGGACACGGAGGTGATCTTCCCCATTTTCCGCATCCACGCCAACCCCGAGGTCGACATCAGCGACCTGGCCAACGGCAACATCGGCGCCATCACCGACATGCAGACCGACGCCGCCAGCGCCATCCGCAACAAGCTGAACTCGAAGATCGTGGACCTCTTGTCCGCCGCGGCGGCCACGCTGCCCACGACCAACGTGGTCACGGTGTCGGGCGGCAAGCTGACCGACACGGCGCTCTTCACGGCCATCAGCCGCATCAACGACATGGAGCTGACGCCCCGCTACCTGCTCATCCGTGGCAGTCGGGTCATCGACCTGAAGGACTTCAACCTGGATCCCGAGTCCCGGCGCGAGTTCGTCGAGAAGGGCATCCTCAACCGCCTGCAGGGCGCGGGGCTGATCAACAGCGCGTCCATGAAGACGGACGAGGTGATCCTCATCCCGGACGCCGAGGTGGGCAAGTATGCCATCCGGACGCCCCTGAAGGTCGACCCCGAGCGCAAGGGCTTCAAGGTGAGCTTCCTGTCCTGGCAGGAGTGCGCCATGGGCATCACGCGTCCCGACCTGGTCTTCAAGGTCGTCATCACGGCCTAGTCTGAATCGACGTGGTCAGTGGCCGGCCGGGGTTTTCCTGGCCGGCTCTCTCTCTTCCCTGGACAGGAGGACTCATGCAAAAGGTGAAGGCCATCGGCTCGATCGTAGTGATCGGCGAGCATGTGCTGCATCCCGATCGCTTCACGCACTTCCCGGACGGTGTTCCGGCGGACGTGGCCGAGCGCACGGACCTGGTGGAGATCGTCGATGGCGACGCCCCGGAGCTCACGTCCGTCTTCGGCATGACGGCGGATGGCGTGGACAAGACGGGCGCCGTGGATGGCGACGGTGAAGGTGCTGTCGGGGATGACAATCCCACTGGCGGCGCTGGGAACGGTGATGACACGAACCCGGGCGCCGGCGACGACGGCCTGGGCGGCGTGACCATCCTGCATGTCGACGATGACGGCGAAGGCGAGGGCGAAGGCGGCGATGCCGGACCTGGGGTCGATCCGTTTGCGGATGACGCCACGCCTCCCGCTTCGCCGGCGCCGGCCATGGGCGCCAAGGCAGCGGCCAAGATTGGCACGCGGACTCGCACGTCCTCGGGCGGCCGGAGATAAGTGACGCATGGCGACCACGGTCTCCCAGCTGATCCAGGTGCTGCGCGGCGAGCTGGTCGCGGCGGCGGAGGCCGACCTGACGACCGAGCAGCTGCGGAACGCCCTTCGGCGCGGCGTGGTCCTGATGAATCGGGACTTCGAGCTGGCCTACGTGGTCGAAGCGGACCAGGAGACGATCACGCCAACGCTCACGGATCTGGACCTGGAGCTCCTGCTCCTGGCCGCCACGCCCACCTGCTGCCGGATCGAGATCGCCAAGGCCGCCCGGCGCCCGAGCTTCAAGGCAGGCGCCATCGAGATCGACACGACGCGGGCAGCCGGCGCCTGGCGCGAGCTTCTATCCCATGCGCAGGGCGAGTACCAGCGCCTGGTGGAGCTCAGCGAGGGCGACCGCCAGGCGGCGCTGAAATCCTTGCTCTTTGAACGCGGATCCGTGGTTTCCACTGACGCGGCTTCCGCATGAGCTATTTGACAGCATCCGAGGCGGCCTTCGCCCTGACGGACGTGGCGTTTCTGCTCGCATCGACGGGCGACGTCATCCAGCTCTGCCAGCGCCAAACACCTCCCGCTTCCGGCTTCGCGGGGGATCCAGCTCCCGAGTTTGGATCCCCCGTGGCCGTCCCGGCCGTCCTGACCGCCAAGGCACCGGAAGACTTGCTGCAAGTGGGCCACGAGCTGCTCGTGCTGGTGGGCCCTTCCACGGTGGTGGTGGAGGGCGATGAGTTCACGCACGGTGGGCACCAGTACCAGGTGGAGGACGTCGTGCCGCGGAACCTCTTCGGCACGGTCACGCATCTGGAGCTGTCCACCAAGCAGCTCCATGGGAGCGCCTGATGCTGGACGGCGTGACCATGCTGCTGGACAAGAAGGCGCTGGGCAAGACGCAGAAGCTGCTGGCAGCCTTTCCCACCGTCCTGGCACGCAGCTTGGCCCTGGCCATTCTGGAGATCGCCAAGGTCGTGCAGACCCAGGCCAAGCGCAGCCTGACGGATGAGGGCGCCATCGACCTGGGCGCCCTGCGGGCCTCCCTCCACATCCTGGTGATGGGACCGCTCACCGTTCTCGTCGGCACGCCCAGCGAGTACGCGGCGCCGGTGGAGTTCGGCACGGTGGGGCACTTCGTCAAGGTCGAGAACGTGCCGGGCCTGCGGGAATGGCTCGTGCGCCACAAGATCCCGCAGGGCGAATCCCGGACCTATTTCTACGTGCATCCCAAGCCCAAGCCCTTCATGCAGCCGGCCTGGCTGATGGGCGTGGCCATGGCGCCGGTGACCGTCCAGCACGCGGTGGACTTGGCGTTCGCAGCGGTGGAGAAGCACCTGGCATGATCGTGGAGCGCGCCTTCGCCGAGCACCTGGTGGTGCTGAATCCTGTCCTGCACGTCTTCAAGGACGAGCTGGCCTGGACGCAGGCGGGCGAGCCCTGGCCCTACCTGATGGTCACCAAGACGGCGGAGCGGCTGCAGGGCAAGGGGACGGGACGCTACGACGTGAAGGAGTGGGATGAAGGGGCCCAAGAGTGGGTCTATCACAAGGCCTGGGCGCGCCGGTTGACCCTGCGCCTCACGCTGCGCAGCGCGGCCATGAGTGGCAAGAGCGGCACGACGGTGCTGGACAAGGTGTCCGAGACCGTGCAGGCGTTCCTGCGCCGGCACGCCAACGGGCAGCCCTTGGACCTGGTGGATGAAGTAACCGGCACGCCCGTCCACCTGGAGCGCCTTCGCTTCCTAGGTGAAAGCGACCAAGGCCCGCTCTTGACACGCGTGCCCTTTGAGGCCCAGCGGACGCTGGATGTGGAGGTCTGGGCAGTGGTGGTGGACGAGGTCCAGCGCGCGCCGCTGATCGAGACGAATTCCCAGAGCATCGAACTGAACTAGGAGCCCAGCATGAAGGCAGGCGACAAGCCCCAGGAAGGGACGGAAGTGAGCGGAGGCGGGCAAGGAGCTCCGGCCCAGTTCACGCAGCAGCGCGCGGCCACGGTGATCAAGCGGCTGAAGGTCCCGGCAACCGTGGCGGCCGGAGTCCTGGCCGAGCACGGGCTGACCCGGACGGCCCTGGTGGATCCGGTGGAGTTCGAGGCCCTGGTGACCGCGTGGCTCGCGGCTCCGGCGCAGAAGCAGTAGGGAGGCAACGTGGGCAAGATCATCAAGGACGTCTACACCGAGTACTTCTCGGGCAAGGCGGGCATGAGCCAGAAGCCGACGGCCATCGAGTGTGTGGCCGGCGCGGCAGGTGGCGGCGACAAGCTGACCCGCTACATCATTTCGGACAAGCGCAGCGCATTGGACCTGTTCAAGAGCGGGCCCTTGCTGCAGGCCCTCCTGGAGCGCCTGGACGCGGGCTCCACGGTCATCTACGCCTTGCGCCTGGCGGGCAGCGCCATGGCCAAGGCAACCATGTCCATTCCCGGCGCGACCGGCACGGCCTTCACGCTGGATGGCTACTACCCGGGCACCTGGTGGAACGGCGTGAGCATCTCCATCACGGCCAACGGCGCTGATCGCACGATCGAGATCGTGGACCCCGACACCGACGTGGTCTATTCCTTCACGGCGACATCCAACGCGGCCCTTGTGGCGGCCATCAACGCCGGTCAGTCCCTGGTGAAGGCGACCATCGGCGCCGGCGGGCTTGTGGCGGCCAAGGCCGCGGCCAACATGGCGGGCGGCAACGATGGCCTGACCCTGGCCAACGGCGACTACACGGCGGGCATCACGGCCAGCGAGGACTTCACGGACGTCAACTGGGTGCATTTCGTGGGCGCGGACACCCTGACCCTCTGGGCGGCCATCCTCACCAGCTGCAACACGATGGTGACGTCGAACCTGGGCGAGCGCTTTGCCTTCCTGGACGTGCCGCGCATGGTCGTGGCCGACCCGCTGAAGCCGACGGCGGCCGAGACCAGCACCTACGTGACGACGATCCAGACTCTGATCGCCACGGTGGCGGATCAGAACGCCGTCATCCCCGTGGGCGAGGCGCGCTACACGGACATGGCCGGGACCGTCTACTGGAACCGCATCACCAGTGCGGTGGCGGGCCGGGTGGCGGCGCTGAAGGTCCAGGAGAGCCTCTTGGCCAAGTCGGCGCCCAATGTCTCCAAGCTCTGCCCCGAGTGGAACGTCGGCCAGCAGACCCTGCTCGTGACCGAGCACCTGATTCACATGCGCAACGAGCCCGGCCTGGGGCTGATCTTCGGCCTCAGCGACAACCGCTGCCCGGAGGGGAGCGCCTACAACCGTGTCGAGAAGGTGCGCGCCACCTACGCCGCGGGCAAGGCCTGCCGCCTGGCGGCCCTGCCGCACCTGGGCAAGCCCAACGACTCGGCGGGCGAGGGCCTGCTCCTGATGGAGACCGACATGCGCCAGCCGCTTTCCCTGATGGCGCAAAAGGGCGAGATCGACCACTACGACCTGCAGCTCACCTCGACGGACGAGATGCGGGCGCTGGGCGAGGTCGAGGCGCACATCAGCATCAACAGCATGAAGGCCTTCGAGATCATCCTGGAGAAGGTCTACCTGGACTAGGCCCAGAGCCGTAGCTAACAAGGAGAACCACCATGCCTCCCACGCCGGGATTCGCCGACGGCATCGCGGGCAACAGTGTCAAGATGCTCTTGAATGGCATGCCCGTCTTCGGGCTCGTCAACTTCAACTGGAAGATCTCCAGGGACAAGAAGCCCGTCTTCGGCGCGGGCTTCGCGGACGCCCATGGCGTCGTCCGGAGCAATCACACGACCTACGAGATCGACTTCGAGATCACCGAGCTCCTCATCTCCCTGGCTGAGCTGAAGACCGTCATGGCGGCCGGCAGCCTGGCGGCAGGCGAGCTCTACCTCAACCCCTGCGACTGCAGGAACGCGGTCATCGTGCTCTTCTACCCGGGTCTGAACAGCGCGCTGTCGAAGACCTTCACGGGCGTGGAGATCACGAACACCGACGGCGGCATTTCCGACAGCGAGGACGCCGAGGCGATCAGCATCAAGTGCTCGGGCTTCGCCACGGGCATGCTTGGCTTCTAACACACACAGCACGGGGCAGCGGCGCGTCAGCCTTCCAGGGCCCGCGCCACTGCCCCGGACTCTCTCAACTCCCCTCTGGAGGATTCATGGACCCGTTTGTCGTCACTCCCGAGGTCGTCAAAGACCTCAAAACCAAGTACCCCAAGGCCAGCCTCTACCAGTTGGAATTGCCCGATGGTCGCGGCTTCGTCGTGCGCGGTTCCAGTTGGGACGAGTTCAGTCGCCTGGCCAAGAGCGCCAAGGGAAACGAGCAGCGCCTGGCCCTGGACATCGTCCGAACCTTCGTGGTCGCGCCGGCCATCGACGCCCAGGAGCTGGAATACAATCAGGGTGGTGCCTGGGAGCCGGGCTTGATCGCGGCCCTCTCCGAGAAGATCCAGGAGGTGCTGGGCTACTCGAAGGAGATCACGGTAAAAAAGCTCTAAGGGCGGCGCGCGCAGACCTGGAGGGGGCCTGGTACCTCCAGGCGCGTGCGGTGATCGCCCACCGCTTTCACGCCTACACCTTCGAGGTCCTGGACGCCACGCCCTTCGAGGAAGTCGTCGAACTGCAGGTCGCGGCGGAATGGTTGGGCGAACAGGAAGCGAAGGCGAACCGGGCCACCAGCCGGCCCAGCCGGCGCAAACGATAGGAACCCGCCTCGATGATGACCGGCTTCACCAGCGCCATCACGATCAGCGTCTTCGGGACGAGCAACCTCTCGGCCTTCACGGCGGCGTCCAAGCGCCTGGATAAGTTCGCGGGCAACTTCGAGCAGGCCAGCGAGCGCGTGAAGAAGGCCGGCCTGAAGACCATGCTGGTGGGCGCCGGCATCGCGGCCAGCCTAGCCATGCCCATTCTGCAGATGGGAAAATTCCAGACGGAGATCGCGCGGGTCGGCGGCATCGCGGAGGCCTCGGACAAACAGGTCCAGGCCATCGGTGACACGGCCATGTATCTGGGCGCCAAGACGGCCTTCACGGCCCAGCAGGTGGCGGAGGGCCAGGGCGAGCTGGCGTCCATGGGTCTCACTGCCGTGGACGTGGCCAACAAGACCGGCATTATGGCCGACACGATCTCCTTCGCCACGGGCCAGCAGGTGGCCATGGCCGACGCCGGCGCGCTCCTCGTCGGCACGCTCAACGCCTACAAGAAGCCCTTGTCCCAAGCCACGACCCTGAGCGACATGATGACCGTGGCCATGAACCGTTCCAACCTGAAGTTCGGCGACCTGCAGGAGTCGATGCTCAACACGGCCTCGACCTCGGCCACGTTTGGGCAGTCCATTGGGACCAACCTGGCCGTGCTGGGCGTCTTGGCCAACCGGAACGAGGTGGGCGCGCGCGCCGGCACGCGGCTTTCCATGACCATGACCAAGCTCTACACCCAGGCGGGCAAGGTGCGCAAGGCGCTGGGCGTCAACGTCTACGACAAGGTCACGGGCAAGACGCGGGACTTCATCGAGGTCTTTGGCGAGCTGAAGGCCAAGCTCGGCACCCTGTCCGAGGAGAAGAAGAACACCACCCTGACGGACATCTTCGGCGCCGAGGGCATCAAGGTCTTCAACATCCTCTTGTCCAGCTCGCGCGATGAGCTGATGGGCATGCGCGGCGACATCACGAAGGCCTCCAGCGCCACGGCCAAGTTCGAGAAGCGCATCATGGACACGCCGACGGGCCAGTGGAAGCTCATGAAGGCGGCCATGAGCGGCGTCAGCATGACGATTGGTGGGGCGCTGATGCCCATGACCCTGCAGCTCATGGGCGCGATCAAGGGCGTGGCCGACGCCATCTTCGGCTGGCTGCGTGCGCACCCGGTCCTGACCAAGGTGGCGGCGGGCATCGCCTTCGTGGCGGCCGTGGGACTGATCCTGGGCGGGGCCCTGCTACTGGTGGGCGGCGGCTTCCTGCACCTGGGCGCCTTGGCCCTGCAGCTCCCCGCCAAGCTTGGGCAGATCGCCTTCTCGTTGGGCGTGACGAACTCGGCGGCCGTGCCGCTGACCGCCAGCCTGAAGGCCCTGGGCCTGGGCGCGCTGAATATGATCGCGCCCTTCGCACTGGTGGGCCTGGCCCTCTACGCCATCGTGAAGGCCTGGGACACCAATTTCCTGGGCTTCCGCGACACGGTCGAAGAGGTCTGGTTTGCCATCAAACCCGTGGTCTTCGCCATCTGGGGCGGCGTGAAGGCCATGGGCCAGGGCATCGCCACGGTTTTCGACGCCACCCTGGGCGCGTTCTGGCGCTTTCTGACCGGCTGGTACCAGGGCGCCATGAGCGGCATCTCGCCCATCCTGTTCTTCGCCGGCATGGTGGCCTGGGGATTGGGCTTCATGGTCGGGACCATCCTACGCGCCTGGAACTGGATCCAGGCCAACCCGATCGTCAGCGGCCTCTTGTTCGTCGCCCTGGGCGCCTTCGCGTGGCCGCTCATCGCCCCCGCCATTGCTGCCGTGTGGACCTTCGCCACCCAGACGATGCTGGCGGGCGCGCGCGCCGCGATCGGCGGCGTGCGGGCAGCGGCGGGCTTCCTGGTGGCGCGCGTGGCGGCGATGCGGGCGGGCGCGGCCTACCTGTGGAATGCGCGCAGCGCCATCCTGCTGAACGCCCAGATCGTGGCCGTGGCGGTCGTGTCCAAGATCTGGGCGGGAATCCAGTGGCTGCTCAACGCGGCCCTCTCCGCCAACCCCATCGGCATCGTGGTTGGCCTCTTGGCCCTCTTGACGGCGGGCATCGTCTACGCCTACCAGCACAGCGAGGGCTTCCGGAATCTGCTGAACACGCTCTGGGACGGATTCCTCTGGGGCGTGAAGATGGCGGTCAAGGCCATGTTTTGGCCGATCACCCTGATCAAGGTCTTGTACCAGCGCTTCGAGCCGGTCCGAAACTTCCTCGACGGCATGTGGGACGGCTTCAAGTCGGGGATCAACGGCGTCATTGGCCTGATCAATGGCCTCATCGAAACCATCAACCTGATCCCGGGCGTCGAGATTCCCCTCATCCCCAAGCTCAAGACGGGAACCGGCATGGGCGAGGATCTCACGGGCGCGGCATCCGCTGTCAAGGGCGTCTTCAAACGGGATCCGAAGGCGGCCACGTCCACCATGACCTCCATGGCGGCGCCTTCGGGGCTTGAGGCGGCCATGGCCGTCGCGCCCCGGGGCGGGCGCCTGGCGGCGGCAGCGGGCGCTGGATTGACGGCAGGCCAAGGCCCGCTCAGACCCGCCCGGGCGGGTGTCGGCTCGCAACCGGCCAAGGCCATCACCCATCGCAGCCAAACCGCCAACGTCGACCGCAGCATCACGGTCTCGAAGATCGAGGTGACGGCGGGCCCGAACACGCCGGCCACCTCCATCCGGGACCAGGTGATGGAGGCCTTGCGCAGCGCGGCGGGACAGGAGGACGGATTGGAGGGCCTGCAGTATGCCAACTGATCCGAATCAGGCGGGCCCGCCCACAGCGGAAGAACAGCTGCTACAAGAGGCCACGGCAGCAGGCTCGTCGCTGCGCAACCTCGCGGAAATCCCCTTCATGCTGGGCGGCCTGACCTTCATCGTGCCGCCCAAGGCCATGACCGTCAAGCAGGCCATCAAGGTCGACGAGATCTCCATCCCCAAGAAAAGCGGCAAGGTCCGCCACGTGACAGGTTACGAGCCCGCCGAGATCACCGTGGAGCTGGAGGTCTGTGACGAGGAGGGCCTGGACGGCACGCTGATCCAGCCGGCCCTGGAGCGTCTGCGCGTCCTGCAGCGCCTGTTCCGCGACGGGCGTGCCAGCCTGCCCAAGGCCGTGGAGATCGTCTCGCCCCTGACCGACCTGATCGGGATCCGCCAGGTCTTCATCCAGGAGCTGACGGCGGACGAGGACGGAACCTTCGACTGGATTCCCGTCCACCTGGTGCTCACCGAGTACGAATCCATCAAGACCCAGCTCGAACATCAAGCGGCCGGCGCCGGCGCGTCGGATGATGCCGCGGCTGCAGGCGCCGAGGCCATCGAGGGCAATGCCGAGCTGGACCATGAGCTGGGCTACGTGCGGGACCAGTTTAGCGCCGGCGTGGACGCTGGCTCGGGAACGGAGACGCCTTCCGAGGACCTGGACGACCCCGATGAGTAGGAGCCAAGCGTGACCCCACTCTTCGACGTCACCTGGAAGGGCCAGCCGATCGAGGTCGTTGTGGCGGCCTTCCACGTGTTCAGCCAGGCTACGAACACGGCCGACTCAGGCCACCTACTCCTGCAGGACCCCGAAGGCCTGATCGCTCCCCAGGTCAAGGCCGGCGACGCCATCCGCATCCGCTGGGGCTACCAGGAGGATGCGGAACTCACGTCGATCTTCCACGGCGTCGCGCGGGACGTGCAGGCCCGGGGCCTTCAGACCGTCGTTCACCTGATCGACTGGCAGACCCTGCTGCAGGCGCGCGGCCGGGCCATCACCCGCACCTGGGACCAGTCGACGCCGGCAGAGATCGCGGGTGACCTGATCGCCGGCACGGGCCTCACGCTGGCCGCCCACGCTCCCGCTCTCACCATCGACCGCTTCCCCGTCCACGGCCTGACACCCAAGGAGGCCCTACTGCAGCTCGTGCAGTGGGTCCGGCGCGAGACAGGGACTGAGCTGCGTTTCCATGTGCGGGACGGCGTGCTGGTCCTGGCGGAACCCGACCACGCCCAGGCGGCCGTGCACGCCATCGAGACCGGCGTCAACCTGATCGACCAGCGCCCGGGCCGGCTGGGCCTGCTGGAGGTGGAAACCCTGGTGGCGCCCGTCCTGCACAGCCAGGTGGTGACGATTGACGGGACGCGCTGGTTCGTCGAAGAGGCCGAGTACCGCTGGCAAGCGGGCGGACGCCTCGTGCTGCAGGTGGCGCCATGCGCGCGGAGCTGAAGACCCTCATCGAGCAGGTCCGCCCGGACTTTTCCAGCTACATGCGCTTCCCCGTACGCGGCGTGGTCACCGAGGTGGACGCCGCGGCCTACACGGTCAGCGTCCAGCCCGACGACCCTGCCCTGGCCATTCTGCCCCGCTGCGAGATCCTGGCCGTCTGGGCAACTGCAGCCGCGCGCCTGGTGGTGCTGCCCACGGCCGGCGACCACGTGATGGTCTCCTTCGAGGGCGGCCAGCCGGACAAGCCCTTCGTCTCCGGTTTCCTCACGGGCGCCGGCCCACAAGACAAGCACCTGGTGCTGGAGCAGGGCCAGGCCCGTGTGGTGATGAGCGCGGATGGCCTGGTGGAGATCGAATCCGCGGTGAAGGTGCACGTGAAGGCCCCAGCCGTGGAGCTGGGCGCGGCCGCGGCCGAGCAGCTCATCCTGGGCAACACGTTCCAGTCCCTCTTCAACGCCCATCAGCACATCGGCAACGTGGGCGTCCCCACGTCGACACCGATCGCCCCTTTGACCGGGCAAGAGCTTTCAAACACCTCTCGGACGGAGTAGCGTAAGGCATGCTCAATCCACAGGCCCTGGCCGACCTCATCCTCTCGAAGCGGACCCAGCACATGGCTGGCATCAACCGTGCCGCGCCGGGATCCGCCAGTGCGGTCCAGCAGGCCGATGCGCTGGCCATCGCCGAGGCTATCGTGGAGCACATCGTCTCCTCTGCCATCGTGCTGCCCGGCATCCCGGTGGCAACTGCCGGCAGTCCGAGCGCGCAGACGGGGGCCACGACCGGCCCGGGGATGATCCAGTGAGCACGTTCCTGGCCCGCGACATTGCCTTTGCGGCCGATGGCGACCTCTTGGTGGCACCAACGGGCGACCTGCAGGTGGCCCACGATGAGGACGTGATGCGCCAGGACATCCTCGACCGGCTGGCCAGCCTGCCCGGCGAGCTGCCGGCTCACCCCGCCTGGGGTTGCCGCATCAAGACCCTGCTGGGCGCGCCGGACACGCCGCGCACGCGCATGCTGGCCCTGCGCTACCTGCGCGAGGCGCTGGAGGACGAGTCCCGCGTGGAGGACGCCAGCATCCGCGTGCAGCAGATCGGCTTCACGCCCGAGGAAAAGGTCTTTCAGATCCGCTTCGCCCTGGCCGGGCAGGACAAGCTGCAGGAGCTGGTGTGGGGCCTGGGCTTGTCCGGGCCCTTCACGGTCCACCAGGGGGAGATCGTCCCATGACCAAGTCCTTCGACGAGATCCTGGCCGACCTCCTGGCGGCCGTCCTGGCCAAGACGCCCTTCACCAACGTCAACGTGGGCGCCGCCTTGCGTGGCATCCTGGAGGCCCTCTCCAGCGGCCTGGCGGGCCTCTACCAGCTGGTGCGGACGGTCAGCGGCGCCCTCTTCATCCAAACCGCCACGGGATCTTGGTTGGACTTGAAGGCCCGCGAGGTGGGCGTGCGGCGCCTGGTGGCCAAGCAGGCGCAGGTGCGCCTGACCTTCAGCCGGGCCACGCCAGCCACCCAGGACACGCTCATCCCGGCGGGCACCATCGTGCGCAGCCGGCGCGACGCGGCGGGGGCCAGCGTCCGGTTTCTGACCGACGCGGACGCCACGCTGCCCACGGGCGCGAGCTCGGTGGTCGTCCTGGCCACGGCCGAGCAGGCGGGGTTTTCCGGCAACGTGGCCGCGGGTCTCATCACGCTGATCGTCACGCCCATCTCCGGCATCGAGACCGTCACCAATGTGGACGTGGGCGAGCTCTCCACCCTGGTGCAGGAGGGCGCGGACGCCGAGAGCGACCGGGCTTTCCGTGAGCGCGCCATCGGCAAATGGGACACGCTGGGTGTCGGCGGCACGCGCGGCGCCTATCACGCCTGGGCAATGAGCGTGCCGGGCGTGCAGGCAGCCATGGTGCTGGACGACGCGCCCTACGGACCCGGCACGGTGGGCGTGGTGGTGCTGGGCACGGATGGCGCGCCCACGCCCCAACTCCTGGCGGACGTGCGGGACTACATCCGGCCGCGCCAGCCCCTGACCGCCCAGCTCGTCGTCTCCAGGGCGGCCATCACGCCCGTCGCCCTCTCCCTGACCGTCTGGCGTTTCGCCACGGCCGACCAGGCCACGGTGGACACGGCCGTGCGCCTGGCCCTGCAGGGCTACTCGGACGCCCTGCAGCTGGGCGAGGGCCTCATCCGCGCGCGTCTGATGGCGGCCGTCATGGCCGTGGACGGCGTCTACAACGTAACCGTGGATGCGCCCCTGGCGGACGTGCCGGCCACGCCGGCCGAGTACCTGGACGTGGACGCCCAGGCCGCCACGCTGGTGCATCGCGTGAAGGGCCGCACCTACCAGGATCGGACGCTCCTGCCGGCGGGCGAGGACATCACGGGCATCGACCCCATCGACAAGATCGAGTGGAGCCTGTGATGGAGAGTCGCCTGGGGAGCTACCTACTGGCGCTGCTGCCGAAGGTGCGCAAGCTGGTGGACGACAGCGTGCTAGGGCGCCTGCTGGACGCTTTCGGGCTCTCCTACGACGCGGCCAAGGACGCCATCTACGAGCTCCGCCGGCGCGGCTTCCTTTGGACCCTGGGAAGCGGAACGAATCCCTACTACGCGACGGACCTGCGCACGGCCGACCTGGATCGACATGCGTTGGATCGTGGCACGAGGCGGCTCTTGGGTGAAACGAATGCCGAGCTGGAGGCGCGCCTGGCCATCATGCCGGCGACGAGGCAGTACGCCGGCAGCGCGATGGGGATGAAGTATCTGGTCGAGGAGGTTCTGGGCCACACACTGAGCGCCCTGACTGTCTACGCGGATGACCCGGAGGCGCGCATCGTGCGGAGCGAAGCGGACCAGGCCGCGCAGGTGGAAGCCGAGCGTAGCCATCTCTTCAGCGCGGCGGACCAAGCGGATCCGGAGATGGACGGCCTGCGCCAGACGCGCCTCTTCAGCCAGGCCGACCTGGACATGCGCTTCACCTTCTGGCTGTCCATCCTGCCGGCCGGCGCCCAGGACGCCGAGGAGCGGACGCGCGTGTCCGAGCTCGTGATGGCCGAGAAACCCGCGCACACCGCGTGCGTGCTGACCTACGTGGAGGCGTGAGCACATGGACCGCTACCTGTTCTTCTCGGGCGACAAGCCCACGCTTGAGGACGAGAACTTCAGTCGGGATGCGCTCCTGCAGGCCATCCTGGACCGGACGGACGACCTCTTCACGGAAGGCGTCATCCATGGCTTCGACGTCAGCCAGAATGGCAGCGACCTGGTGCTGGCGCCCGGCGTGGCTTACGCGGGCGGCGAGCGCATTGTCAGCCTGATCGGTCTCTTTGAGCCCTGGCCTTCCGCGACGTCCTACGTCTTCGCCGGTTACACGCTGACGGCGGTGGCACCCAAGACCCACTTCGTGACCGGGCAGACCCACCAGACGCGCCAGCTCCACGGTTTCGCACTGCGTCTCTCGGCCTTTCCGGTCAAGGGCGCGCAGGAGGTCGTGGTGGCCCGGGTCCACGCGGATGGGACGGTGGAGGACCTGCGCGCTTTCGCCCAGGTCGTCAGCGACCCGCGCCTCCACCTGCCAAACACGGATACGCACACGACGGCGGCGGGATTTCAGGTTGGCTACCAGGACGAGCAGAATCCGGGCAGCGCGGTCCTGACCGTCTTGAATGCCCTGGCCTTGCACCCGGAGCTGGCCCTGCTCTTTCGCAGCGGCATCCTCAACCTGCAGGACGGGCACGGGGACCGCGTCATCGAGACGCGCAAGATTCCGTCCCAGCCCGGCACGCCCGTACTGCTGGAAGTGAATCTGGCCCTGCAGATCCACGCGGACGCCCCGGACCGCACGGCGGCCTTGAAGAGCGCGCTGGATACCTACACGGCCGCGCGCGTCAGCGTGGAGGCCCTGTCGGCCCACGTGGGCGAGCTGGATGGCTACCGGGCCTTGATCAACGCCAAGCGCCTGGCCGGCTACACGCTGGGCCAGGTTCGGGGCACGGAGCTGGTGGGCGGCAGCGCCGACCTGGACGTCCTGCACGCCAAGCAGCAAGCGATCGTCTCGGGCGCGGCAGGCGTCAGCCGCGAGCAGGGCACGCTGTCCATCGTCACAGGCTCCGCGACCGTCACGGGCGCGGGCACGGATTTGGGCTCCAGCCTGGAAGGCCAGACTCTGCTCCTGCACGCGGAAGGCCTCCTTAGCGAGGTGACGGTCCTAAGCGTGAACGCAGCCCTGCAGACCCTGGTGCTGACAGCCCCGGCCAGCGTGTCCGAGGGCGCAGCATACTTCCACCTGGCCAAGTCGAGCGCCCTGGGCTACGGAAGCGATGTCGGCACGGCCTCCGAGATGCTGGCGGCCGTGGATGCGACCAAGGCCGCGCGAAGCGCCACGCGGACCGAGGTCCTGCAGGCCAAGGCCGCCCATGCCAACACCGTTTTGGAACTCTTCAAGGATGAGCAGGGCAGCTCCGCCGAGAGCGAGTCCTACGCCCTGCGCCTCTCCTGGGACAAGCCGGCCCTGGTGGACCAGGAGGAGATTCGCGGCTACCGGGTGCGGGTCTATGAGCTGAAGCACACGCGCACGCGCCTGCCGGTTGGTGTCTCCAAGGCGGTGCTGGAGAGCGCCCACGTCGACCTGATTCATCGCACGCACGAGTCCTCGACCATACCCCGCCAGAAGCGCGAGGCTGTTCAGGCCAGCGACCTGGTCGGTAGCGGGTCCACCACCAGCCTCGTGAAGGTCGCCGGCACGGCGGTCTTCCAGCCGAGCACGCGCGTGGAGGTGGGCGGCGTTTCGCGCATCGTCAAGGCTTTCGACTCCAGCAACCGCACCATCGAGCTGCTGACGCCCCTGCCAGCGCCGCCGGCCATGGGCCAGGCCCTGACGGGCTACCAGCTCGCCTGGGAGGGCGACGTCTGGACCGAGCGCCTGCAGTGGCCCATCCGCGGCGGGCAGCATCTGGTCATCTACGCCCAGGCCGTCACCGAGTATGACGTGGGCGGGGACTGGTCGGCGGGGCTGGAGGTGTTGACGGACGCACTGGAGAACGCCGATGGACAGACCCTAGCCGAGATCCTGGCCCTCCGGCGCAGCCAGGAAAGGACCCGCTTCGAGGTCGAGCGGGACCGCATGGCCACGGACCTGGAGGAGCAGGTCTTCCAGCTGCAGCGCGCCCTGGCCGAGGCGCCCACGCAGGAGCAGTTCACCACGGTGGTCCGGACCCTTGAAGAGCTGCAGGCGGGTGTCTGATGGCCACGCTGACGCAAAGCGGGCTGCCGGCGGGCGCCGTCTATGTCCTGCAGGACAACCTGTGCGAGGTGGAGCGGGGCGGGCAGCGGCATGGCCTGTTGGTGCGCACGGGCGTCATTCCCAAGTCCGGCGTGCTATCGCTGACCGAGCTGCGCGACTCCAACTACGCCCTGCTGTTCCGTCCATTGGCGTTGGTGGCGCAGTCGCGTCTCTCCATCGACGTGGGGGACCGGGCAGACTTCCGGCGCCGGCTGGAGCACGTCGTGCCGCCGCCGGTGATTCTGCTTTCCGCCGTGGCCACGGACCTGTCCGTGAAACTCGCCTGGACACATCCGGCGGACGGGTTCCAGGGCGAGCGCGTGGTGGCACAGGCCCAGGCGGCGGGAAGCCCGGCCTGGACGGACGTGGCCGAGACGCGCGAACGGCAGGCGCGCACGCTGGTCGTGATGGACCTCTTGTCCAGCACGACCTATGCGTTTCGAGTCCGTCAGGAGACGGTGGAAGGGCGCACGCGCGGTTATAGCCGCAGCCTCAGCACAACGACAGGAGATGGCCCCGAGCAGGATGGGTCGACCAACCTGCAGCGGGGCGGGTCATTCGAACAGGAAGCCTGGTAGGAGGAATCATGTCCGTGCTCATCACGCGGTCAACGGACTGCTCGGTCTTCGGCGGCTATTCGATGAAGATCCAGGCCGAGGGCGGCCCGTCCGCCACCAGTCTGGCCAAGGTCAACTTCATCGATCTGCGCGGACTGTCGAAGGTTTGTGTCTCGGCTTACATCCGCATGCACCTGCGGAACGCCGGCACCTTCTACGCCCGAATCACGCCCTACTACGAAGACCACATGCCCATGACGCCCATCGACTGGACGGTGCTGACCCAGTCGGGCGAGACCCAGTTCACGCGCTATTGGCGCTCTTTCGACATGTCGAAGCTCGGCGACGCGGGCGAGCTGCCCCTGGGCACGGTCTTCATCAAGCTCTCCTTCGGCTGGGACGGGGCACTGGCGTCGGGCACGGCCTACGTGGATGCGGTCAAGGTCGAGCAGGGCTCCTTTCCCACCCACTGGACGCCCTATGGCCTAAAGGAGCAGGACTCGCTGGACTTGGTCTCGGATGGCGAGACTTACCGGCGCGTGAAGGAGGTGAACCCCTCGGGCGAGATCACGCCCGGCTCCATCCAGGACGGGGCCGTGCTGCAGCCGAAGCTCGCTGATGGGGCGGTGGGATCGACTAAGATTGCCGACGGATCGGTCAATCTGGGCACGAAGGTGGTGGGCGAGCTGCCCAATGCCAACCTAGCGCGCATCGATCTGCCGTCCAAGATCGCCGACGGCATCCTGCCCGAGACCAAACTGGACTCCAGCGCCCAGGGCAAGCTCTCGGCGCTGCGGTCGGATGGGTACGTGCGTGGCGCCGTGGTGCAGGAGGACGCGGGCGCGCCGGGCGGCATCCGCACGCTGATCGACACGAGCCATGGCCAGGTCACGACCGAACTGAAGACCTCGGACGGCGCGGTCCTGGACACGGCCGTGCGCAACGCCGCCGCCCTGCACGCCCGGGCCATCGCCGAGCCCTACGAGGACAATAGCGTCCCGGTGGGCAGCATCCACGCTGCCGGTGGCGGCGTCTTCACCTATCGCCTGGCCTTCCAGGCGGCGGGCGCGGCCATCAACATCGGCGAGACGGGCGATTCGC
This sequence comes from bacterium, assembly GCA_030685015.1. NCBI lineage: Bacteria > bacterium. The sequence continues at coordinate 121,181 of JAUXWS010000087.1, read as the reverse complement.
TGGCCGGCCTCTTCGACTTGCTGAATTCGGCGGGCGGCGACCTGCTCGACTCGGGCGGTGCACCCGTCACGGTGACGGGCATCTGCCTGAACCAGAACGGCACCTCGGTCGTCACGCCGGGCGACGCGCAGACGGGCTCGGGCCTGGGGGCGGGCTGGTGGCTGAATGATGGCGGCGCCGTGCCGCTCTCCACGGTCTTCATCAAGCTCTCGGCCCTGCCGGTGGGGACGGTCACGCACTTCGATGCCCTCTACAGCCGGCGCAACACCGTGGGTGCCCTGGGCCGGAACGCCCTCGTGAAGAAGGCCGTCGTCTCGGGCGAGGCGGATCCCAACCTGACGGCCACGATCCTCGACCTGAAGGGCACGGGTGACTGGAACACGCCCGTGGCGCCGGGCCGGAAGCTCATCGACCTGACCGACGCCAGCGCCAACATTGCCCCGGCAAAGGTCGTGCAGGCCTCGATCGCCGATGGGGCGGTGGGCGCGGCCAAGATCGCTGCGGGGGCCGTGGGCGCTGCGCAACTGGCCGCTGGCGCCGTGGGCAGCAATCAGCTCGGCACGAACGCCGTCATCGACACGAAGATCACGGCGGGTGCGGTCACCGAAACGAAGCTCGCCGACGGGGCAGTCACCACGAACAAGCTGGGGGCGGCGGCCGTCACCACGGCGAAGGTGGCCGACGCGGCCATTGCCACGGCCAAGCTCGCCACGAACGCCGTGGATAGCACGCGCCTGGCGGCCGATACGGCCTCGCTGGGGAAAGTGACTTCCAACGCCCTGCAGCGCCAGGCGGATGGCTCCATCGCCCTGGGCAGCGGCACGCCGCTCATCCATTTGGCCGACGGCTCCACCGTCGTGACGAGCGCGGGCCTCATCGGCGCGGCCAAGGTGGCCGAGGGCGCCCTACAAGATGCGGCGGTGACGGGGAACAAGGTGGCGGCCGGCGCCGTGACGGGCACTAAACTCGCCGATGGGTCCGTCTCCGCAGCCAAGATCGTCGACGGGTCAGTGGGGTCTTCCAAGATCGCCACGGGCGCCGTCACCAGCGGCAAGATCGCGGCGGGCGTCGTGGGCTCCACGGAACTGGGCGCCAGCGCCGTCACGAACACCAAGCTGGCGGATGGGGCGGTGACGACGGCCAAGCTCGGCGCGGCGGCCGTGGGCTCCAGCAACCTGGCCGACGCGGCGGTGGGCACCACCAAGCTCGCCGACGCGGTGGTCACCCAGGCCAAGATGGGCAGCGCGGCGGTGGGCAGCGCGCAGCTGATCGACGGGGCGGTTTCCACAGCCAAGATTGCGGCCGGGGCCGTGGCCACGGATCGCCTGGCGGATGGGGCGGTCAGCGGAACGAAGCTCGCTGCCAATGCGGTCGGCTCCACCCACGTGAGCGCGTCGGCCATCGGCGCCACGCAGTTGGCGACGAACGCGGTTACCGCAGACAAACTGGCGGCCGGATCCGTCACCCGCGAGAAAGTGGATGCGGGCGTCTTCTCGGAGCTCTCCACCGTCAACCTCATCATCAACGGCAGCTTCGAAACGGCGGCCTGGATCTAATGCCAACCGGAACCATCACCCGGTCCACGGAGCGCGTGTTCTTGGGCGGCTACACTATGCGCATCGAGGCGGTGGGCGTCGACCTGTGGAGCGGCTGGTCCAATGCCATCGACTTCCAGCGCTTCACGGGCTCGCTGATGCTGTCCTGCTGGATCTCCGGCGAAATCTTCGCCGGGGCCTCCAGCCTGAAGGCCGAGGTGCATTTCTTAAACGCCGCAGGCACGGACCTGGGATCGGCGGTGGTCTGGGCCGATCACGTCGACACGGCCACAGCCTTCACACAATACATCGCCCAGGTGAAGCGCGCGGATCTTCCGGCAGGCACGACCCATGTGAAGCTCCGCTTTGGCATTGCGGATGGCACGGGGACGGGAGTTGGCATTGGCTACGTGGATGCCGTGCAGGCCGTCCCGGGCGAGTGGGTGCCTGCCTGGACGCCCAGCATCCTGACTGAACTCAGCACGCTGGACAACGTCTCGGACGGGACCGTTTACGGGCGCGTGAAGGTCGGGAACCTGCTGAGCGGCGACATCAACCTGGCGTCGGCCTCCATCAAGAACCGGGGCGCGCTGGCCATCCTCGATGCCGTCACGGACAAGGAAATCGCCAAGAACGCCGTCACGAACAACGGCCTCGCAGATGGATCCGTGTCGTCCACCAAGATCGCCTCAAGCGCGGTCGGTGCCACCCAGCTTGCCACCAGCGCGGTCACCGACGTGAAGCTCGCAAGTAGCGCCGCCAGCCTGACCAAGGTCTCGGGCGGCATCCTGACGGGTTCGGGCTCCACGGCCACACTTCCAGCCGGCAAGATCCTCAACGCCACGGCCGGCAAAGTCCGGCTGCGGTCCTTCACGTCCATGCCGACCCAACTGCAGGTAGACGACGGGGAGTGGTTCGCGGTGACGGCGGGCGCGAACAAGGGCATCTACGTGCGCAACGGTGCCGTGGCAATGAATGGGGCGGGAACGGAAGTGACCCTCGCTTGACGGGTTTGGTGAAAGGAGTCGCGCATGCTAGGCGAAAGCGGACTGGCGACCTGGGGTGGCTGGCTGTTCGGGGCTGTCACCCTCATCGTAACCATCATCCTGGCCTACATCATCAAGCCCATCAGCGACCGCGGGATCCGCAACGAGCGCGAGCTGACCGCCCTGCGCGAGGACCACACCCACCGCCTGGGCGAGCTTCGCAAAGAGCAGGAGGGGCGCATAGAGATGCTGCGGGATGACCAGCAGCAGCGCCTGGACGACCTACGCATGAAGCAGGTGGAGACCGAGACGACCCTGCGCATTTACGTGGAAACCCAGGCCAAGATCCAGCAGAGCCTGGGCCGCATCGAGGGAAGCCTGGCCCAGGTGGCAGGCACTCAGGCCGCCCAGGCGGGATCCCTGGCACGGCTGGAGAGCGAAGTCGGCGAGATTCGGCGCCTGCACATGAACGGGGCGCGCGCGTGAAGCAGGCCTGGCTCACCCTGGCTTTGGCCCTGCTGGCGATCCTGTGCTGGCAGGAGTGGCGCGTGCGCCAGGCCCAGGCGAGTGCGGTGGACGCCCTACGCGCCGCGGCCGCGGCTGAGCAGCCTATCCAGGTGGACGACTCCACGACCGTGACGCGGGGCCTGGAGGGCGTGTTGCTGGAAAGGGACGCGTCCATCCAGCGCCTGACCCGGGCCTTGAAGGCTGCCACCCGGGCCCAGGTGGACCTGCGCCTGCGGCTGGACCTGGCCGGCGAGGACCTCCCGAACGTCCAGATCCTCGTGGACAGCGTGCGTCAGGCGCCGGCAGCCGGCGGGCTCACGCACTTCGAGGTGCCCTTCGTGCTGGTGGACGAGGACAGCATGGACGGGATCTGCGCCTCTGGGACGGTGAGCCTGGACCAGCCTGGGTCGGACTGGCTGCCCAGCCTAACCGTGCGCCTGGACCGGCTGCAGGTCCGCGCCGGCGTGGCCATCGACCTGATGGAGGGCCCGGACGGTTGGCGGGCGATCACTCGGACGTCCAGCCCGGCCCTGTCCGCAGGCATCACCCTGGCCGCGCAGCCACGCAAGCCCACATGGAGGGACCGCTTCCACCCTTTGGCTGGCCTGGGCGTTCGGGATGGCCACCCGGAGGTGCTGGCCGGCGCCAGGCTCGACCCCTGGGGCGCGGTCGTATCCGTAAGCGCCGGGGCGGTGGGTGTTTTCGTTTTCAAGGCATTCTAAGGGGGGACCCATGTTCGACCAGCTCATCCGCGCGGCCGCGGTCAACCTGGCCTACACGGCCTTGACTGTGCTCTTGGCCGTCAGCCTCTGGAAGGCCACTGACCGCTGGCTCTTCCCGGGCATCGACTTCATCCCCGAGATCAAGAAGGGCAACGTGGCCGCGGCCATCCTGGCGGGCGTGCTGCTGCTCTTCTGCGCCCATCTGGTATCAGCGGGCCTGAACTGATGGGAACGAGGCACACGGGCCGACTGTGGCCCACACACCGGGCCTTGGTCGCCTTCGTCGCCGTGCTCGTTCTGGTCGCCGTGGCTGGGGCGTGGACCAACCGCTTCGACCCCCACTTCCAGAAGTACTCCAAGCGCTACTTCGGGGTGGACTTCGACTGGCGCTGGTGGAAGGCCCAGGCCATCGCGGAGAGCGCCCTAGACTCGACGGCCCAGAGCTGGTGCGGGGCCAGAGGCGTCATGCAGGTCATGCCAGGGACGTGGAAGGACATGGCGCCCAAACTCGGCCTGACCAACCCCTGGGAGGTACGGCAGTCCATCCAGGCCGGCATCTACTATGACGCCCGCATGTGGGCGATCTGGAAAGCACCCCGGCCGCTGGTGGAGCGGGTGGCCTTCACGCTGGCCAGCTACAACGCTGGCGCCGGCAACATCCTGAAAGCCCAGCGCCAGGTTCTGGCCAGCACGTACTCTAATGAGTGGGCCTCGGTGGCAGCGCGGCTGCACCTTGTAACGGGCAAGAATGCCGACGAGACCCGCGGCTACGTGACGCGCATCCGTCGGATCCTTCAGACCCTGGCCAGGCATCCGCCGTAAGGGGCACCTGCTGGCTGCGCCCACGCTTGTGTCCCAACGCCCCGTTATCATAAGGCCACGTGGGACGGGAGCAGTGCGACGAGTGACAGCCCACGAGATCAGGCAACCTGGTCGCTGGCCCCCATCCGGGGGCCTTTTTTGTGCCCGCGCGAAAGCAGAGTGCCTCAGGCGCAATTTGCCCTGCCGAACTTGAGCGGTGGGGCATCTTTTGTTTGCAAGGAGACGGAAAGGAGACGGGGCAAAAAGAAAGGGTTCCGTTTGTGGCGGAACCCTTTGACCTTCAAACTCCTGAGGAGGGACTTGAACCCCCAACCTAGTGGTTAACAGCCACCCGCTCTACCGATTGAGCTACTCAGGAATCAGGCCCCAAGAGTAGCAGCCGACGGCGGCAAAGTCAAGGAAGGGCGCCGGTCCTCCGCCAAGCTGCCCGGCCCTGGCCGGGGGCCGGCCCTGGTCCCGCGCGATGATACCTTGCCCCGGTCAAGTGGAGGACCCATGGAGCGCGGCATTCTCGTCACCCACGGCACGGACACCCTGGCCTGGACCCTGCCCTTCCTGCGCTACGCCCTCAAGGAGCTGGATTGCAATGTCTGCCTCACGGGCAGCCAAGTGCCCATGGAACGCGCCTTCGCCCACAGCGACGGCTTCCAGAACATCCACGGCGCCGTGCGCTTCCTTTCCATCCTGGAGCCGCCCAAGCTCTTCGCCGTCTTCAACAATGGCGTCAGCGCCTTTTCCGACAGTCTGGCCAAGGTGGAGCGCTGGCGCGGCAGCGCCTTCATCGGCGATCCCATCGCGACGATGGAATGGGACGAGGTGCAGCACCGGGCGGGGGACGCCCGCCTGCGCGAACCGGTGGTGCTGGACGAGTTGCACCTCATCACAACGGGGGGCACCATCGACAGCTCCCCCGCCGGCGAGGACGGCCAGCCCCTCAAACCCGGACAAAGCGTGGTGGAGGATTTCCTGCGCATGGCCATGCCCGAGGCCTTCCGCGAGATCTACGTCCACCGCGTCTGCCGGGTCGATTCGGCGGAGATGACGCGCGCGCTGATGGAGGCCATCGCCCGCCAGGTCTGGCGCTGCGCCGTGGGGCGGCCGGGGGAGGGACCCGCGGCCGGCGAGGAAGGCCTGGACCTGCGCTTCTCCGACGGCGTGCGCCTCATCTACTGCGATCCCTTCCTCAGATCCGCCGATTACTGCGCGGCGGTGGAGCGCAGCCAGGCGGTGGTGCTGGCGGGTTATGGCGGCGGCAACGCCTGCGCCGACCCCGATCTGCCCGAGAACGCCCTGGACGCCCTCCAGCTGGCCCGCGAGCAGGGCAAGCCCTTCATCCTGAGCAGCCAGGTGCCCATCGGGCCGGCGGATTTCGTCTATGAGACGGCCGCGCGCTTCATCCGCGAAGGGGCGATCAGCGGCGTGGACCAGAGCCTGCCGGAGTGCCAGGTGCGCATCATGTACCTGCTCGGCCACCAGCAGGAGCTGGTGGAGATGGCGGGCAGCCTGGGCTGCCGAACGGACACGCTCTTCGAGCTGCTCTTCCTTTCCGGCATGAAGTTCCGCAACCAGGCCTCGCGCCTTCATTACCAACAGCTGACGCACAACCGCGTGCCCCTGCTCAAGCCGGATCTGCTGGTGGGCCACCCCTTTGCGGCCATCGAGGAACAGGTCCGCCGCCTGCTGGGCGACGAGGCGCGGCGCCTGGGTCGGGATCTGAAGCGCTTCTCCGCCTGAGTTCAGCGCAGGGCGATGGCGCGGAAGAGGCGCTGGTCCGTCTGGCCGGGCGGCGGCAGGACCAGCGCCGTGCCCGTCACCACACCCACTTCCATCCACGGCGCGCCCAGGGTCCAGGCCTGTTCGACCCGGTAGGCGGCGGCCCCGGACACGGCCTCCCAACTGAGCAGCAGGCTGGCGTCGGCCTGTCGCTGGATGTGCAGCTGCGGCGCCTCCACCGAGGACTGGGGCAGGCGCAGATCGGCCCAGACAATGAAGTGGTCGCTGGCGCTCCAGCTGTCGCCCGCCTCCAGGTTCCAGGCGGCGAGCAGGCTGTCCCCGAGGAAGGGCGTGGCCACCACGCCGGAGCGCACCGCCTCCAGGACGCTGTCCGTGGTCAGGATGAAATCAAGCCGCCCCGGCAGATAAGTGGAGCTGTTGTTCCACCAAGTGGCCACCTCGGGCCGGTTGGCGAAGCGGGGCACGAGATCGGCCAGATCGCTGCCGTCCCAGTCCGGTGGGCTATCCGGGCCGTAGGTGGCGTTGTCCACGATGTCCCCGGTCAGCAGGGTGGTCAGCTGTTGGCGATCCCCCACCAGATTGAAGTCGCCGGCCAGGACGATGGGCGTGCCCGCGCGCAGGGTGATGGCCCCACCGGGGTTGCGCGCGTCATGGAGAAACTTGATCAAGCCGTCGGCCTCCTGCTGCCGCTCGGCGTTGGCGCCGGAGGCGCGCAGGTGGCAGGCGACGAAGAGCAGGCTGTCACCCAGCACGGCGCTGGCGTCGATGAGGGCGGCCGACTCGCGATAGCCGCTCTGGACCAGCCAGGAAGTGCGAATGGGGAAGCGCGCCGCGATGATGTTGCCCACATCCCGCTTGACGGCGGTCCAGGGGCCCAGTTCGGGAACCAGCTGGTTCAGTCGCGTCACGGTCTGCGCCGCCGATTGGTCCCAGACCTCCTCGAAGGCGATGATGTCCGGCGCCAGGGCGGTGAGCAGGCGATCGTAGGAGGCGGTCAGGCCGGTGTCGAAGAGACTGCCGAAGAGGACGTTCCAGGCCGCCACCCGCAGGGTGCCATCGCCGGTTCGCGGCAGGGGCGTGTTGGGGAGGGCGGGCAGGCTGCCGGACCCGATCTGCACCGTGGCGTGGCCCGCGGCGGGCAGCCGGTCGCCGCTCGGCACTTGGAAGACGGCGCGCAGGGAATCCAGGGGGAAGAGCGGGTGCGTGCCATCGGGCAGGGCGGCCAGGTCCAGGGTGATCTCGTAGTCGGTGCTGGAATGGGTCGGCAGGGTGCGCAGGCCCAGATGCTGGTGGCGCACGGTGATGGTGGTGGCGCCCTGGCGATAGGTGCCGCTGCGGGATCCGAAGGTCCAGACCAGTTCAGCGCCCAGGCCCTCGACGGAGGTGCCCGTGGCGGGGTTGCAGTCCGTGTCCAGCAACATGCGCAGGGTATTGCTCTCCTGCAGCAGGAATTCGGTTCCCAGACGCAAGCGGAAGGTCAGGCTGGTCTCGTCCCGCGCGGCCTGCAGGAGTTGCAGATCGACGGCATGGTCGCCGGCCGGGTCCACGGCCAGGACCGGCCAGCCGGTCCACTCATCGGTGAAGCCGTCATGGATGGTGCGCAACCATTGGGCGCGGGAAGCGGTGGCTGACATCAAGACGGCCACCAGGCAGAGGACGCATGTGTTCATGCCGGAACATGGCGCTTTGCTCGCGAAAAACCCGCTCGGCCAAGCTGGGTGCCAGGCCGGTGCCAGGCCGGTGCCAGGTCGGTGCCAGGTCAGTGCCAGGCCGGTGCCAGGCCGGTGCCAGGCCGGTGCCAGGCCGGTGCCAGGTCGGTGCCAGGCCGGTGCCAGGCCGGTGCCAGGTCGGTGCCAGGCTCTCGCCAATAACGAATAGCGCATGTATTGACCACCAATTGTCTGAATCTATCTCCGGCACATGTCCGTCGGTGGGCGCCCGGCCCCATCCTGAAACAGCTGTGATACATGTCCAGGGATGGCATGATGGGCAAGGATGTCATAGGTTCGACCATGGCCAGCTCATCGACCTTCAGCCCGGATCCCATTCTTGCCGTCCACGGGTTGGGCAAACGCTTTGGCCGGCGGATGGCCGTCGAGGATCTGACCTTCAGCCTGGCGCCTGGTGAGATCCTCGGCTTCCTGGGACCCAACGGGGCCGGCAAGAGCACGACCCTGCGCATGCTGCTCGGCCTGGTCCGCCCCACGTCCGGCAGCTTCCGCCTCCTGGGCGAGACCTTCCCGGGCGGTCATCGGCGCGTCCTGGCCGGCGTGGGCGCCCTGGTCGAGCGGGCTGACCTCTATCCCCAGCTCAGCGCCCGCGACAACCTGCGCTGGCTGGGCCGGCTGCAGGGCGTGCGCGACGAGCGGCGCGTCGAGGAGGTGCTGGCCCAGGTGGGCCTGGCCGCCCGCGCCGGCGACCGCGTCAAGGTGTACAGCCAGGGCATGAAGCAGCGCCTGGGCCTGGCCCAGGCCATCCTCCACCGGCCGCGCCTCCTGCTGCTGGACGAGCCGATGACTGGCCTGGACCCCGCCGGCATGCGCCGCATGCGGGACTGGATCCGCCGCCTGGCCGGCGAGGAGGGCATGGCCGTCCTTTTCTCCAGCCATTTGCTGGGCGAGGTTCACCTGCTCGCCGACCGTCTGCTTGTGCTGCACCGAGGCCGCCGCGTGGCCGACGGGGAGCCGGGCACACTCTTCGAGCGCCACGGCGGTCGGCGCTGGGAGATCCTCTGTCGTGACAGAGACCGCGCCAGACAGATCCTGGCCCGGGTCCCCGGCCTGTGCGGACTGGAGGAGAGGGGCGGGCGCCTGGCCTTCCAGGCGCCGGACCTGGACGCGCCGGCCCTGGTGGCGCAATTGGCCGCCGCCGACCTGGGGCTGGCCGAGTTCCGACCGCGGGATTCACTGGAGGACCTGCTCTTCTCGCTGGCGGGCGGGGAGGAGCCGTGTTGACCCTCTTCCTGGCCGAGGTGGCCAAGACCAGCCGTCTGGCCCGCACCGGCATCGGCTACGCCGCCATCCTGGTCGTGGTGCCGCTCATCCTCTGGGGTCTGGCCGCCGGCGGCGAGCAACTGGCCGCCCAGTTCCTGCGCGGCCTCGAGGAGCAGTTCTTCGTCGTGGGCAGCGTGATGAACGGCTACACGGCGACGGTCATTGTCATGAACTTCCTCTGGGTGCACGTTCCCTTCCTCATCACCCTGGTGGCCGGCGACATCCTTTCCGGCGAGGCGGTGCGGGGCACCTGGCGGGTCTGGCTGACGCGGCGTCCCGCGCGCTGGCAGGTGCTGGCCGCCAAATACCTTGTGGCCCAGCTCTACGCTCTCAGCCTGGTGGCCCTCCTGGCCGTGGTGTCGGTCGGCGTCGGCCTGCTGCTGATGGGCAGCGGCGACGTGCTGGTGGCGGGGGCCGACGGCCTGGTCCTGCTGGCCGAGGAGGAGGCGCTTCCCCGTCTCGCCCTGGCCTATCTCTGCGCGGCGGCGGCGATGGCCTGCGTGGCCGCCCTGGCTTTCTGGGTGGGCACCCTGGTGGAACACCCGATCGGACCGATCGTGGGCAGCATGGCCATCCTCATCGTGCTGCTCGCCGTCTCCAACCTGCCCCTGGCGCTCTTCGACGGCGTGCGGCCCTGGCTGCCCACCTCGCACTTCGATGTGTGGAGCCTGGCCCTGGAGGATCCGCTGCCGCTGGGCGAGCTGGGGCGCAGCCTGACATGCCTGGCGGCCTGGACCGCCCTCTTCACCGGGGCGGCCGCCGGCGCCTTCCTGCGGAAGGACATCCTGTCATGAGAACCCTTTTCCCGGCCCTGCCCATGGTCCTGCTCATCCTGCTGGCCGCCACCTGGACGGCCGTGCCGGCCACGGGGACGGTAAGCGGCCGCGCGGAGGCGGAGCGTCTCATCCAGCGCGTCAGGGCCGCCCAGGAGAAACTGCCGGCCTGGAGCGCCCGCCTGCTCATCGACATCGACCTGCCCGGCATGCGCGTCAAGGGCAGGCAGGCCGGATTGCGCTTCACGCCACCGGACAGTTTCTCATTCGAGGCCAAGGGCTTCGTCCTGCTCCCGCGCCGGGCGATGATGTGGACGGCGGACAGCCTCTTCGCCGGTCTTTCCGAGCCGCGCCGGTTGCCACCCCGCGCCGGCGATCCGCCCCACAGCGTCCGCCTGGCCGGCAGTTTCCGCGAGGACGGCCTGCTGGCGCGCATGGACTATTGCGTGGACACCCTGCGCTGGCTGGTCACCCAGGTCAGCACCTGGCACGATACATTGGAGACCCTGCGGCTGGAGAACGACTGGTTGTCCGTGGGCGGCCACTGGCTGCCCGCCGCGGTGCGGGTCGAGCTGGCCCTCGGCCCGGAGCTCCAGCGCCACTATGAACGGCTGCGCGGCGCCATGCGGCAGCGCAAGACCCCGCGCGAGGGCCGGGGGTCGATCCGGCTCGTCCTGGATGGGCATCGGATCCTGGTCGCGGATAGCCCACGAGGAGGCGGCAAGCGATGAATCCCTTCGTCTTCCAGAATCCGACCCGGATCGAGTTCGGCCCCGGCGTGTCGTCCCGGGTGGGCGAGGCCTGCCGCGCCCTGGGCCGGCGGGCCCTGCTCGTGGCCGGGCAGGGCAGCGCGCGCCGCAGCGGCCTGCTGGACCAGGTGGAGGCCCAGCTGGCGGCGGCGGGAGTGGAGGCCATCCTCCACGAGGGGGTGCGGCCCAACCCCGTGCTCTTCCACGTGCGGGCCGGCATCGAGCTGGCGCGGCGCCGGCAGGTCGACCTGGTGCTGGCGGTGGGGGGCGGCAGCGTGGTGGACAGCGCCAAGGCCATCGCCGCCGGCGCCCTGGCCGAGCACGACGTGTGGGACTTCTTCAGCGGCGCGGCCACGGTCCAGGCCGCCCTGCCCCTGGTCGCCGTCCTCACCCTGGCCGCCACCGGCAGCGAGATGAACGGCGGCGCCGTGGTGACGAGGGAGGAGACGCGGGAGAAGACTTTTTTCTCCAGCCTGCACACCCATCCGCGCGTCTCCCTGCTCGACCCCGCCCTCACCCTCACCCTGCCCTGGGAGCAGACGGCCAACGGCCTGTCGGACGCTTTCGCCCACGTGATGGAACCCTATGCCAACACGCCCGTGGCGCGGCCCATCGTCCAGCTGGAGTTGAAGGAGGCCCTCATCCGCTGCCTGGTGGACTGCGGCGCGCGCCTGCGGCGCGACCCCCTCGACCTGGAGGCGCGCGGCGATTTCATGTGGACGGCCACCATGGCCCTCAACGGCGTCACCAGCGCCGGGATGGGGCCGGCCCCCTTTCCCGTCCACCTGATCGAGCATGCGGTGAGCGCCATCACGGACCTGGCCCATGGCGCCGGTCTGTCCGCCCTCTTTCCCGGCTGGCTGCGCTGGCGCCTGGAACAGCCCGCCGCCGCCCCGCTGGCCGCCCGCCTCGCCCGCCTGGGGGAGAGGGTCTTCGGCCTGCCGGCTTCCGCCACCATCCAGTCGGGGGCGCAGGCGTGCATCGGCGCCATCGAGGCCTGGTACCGGGAGATCGGCAGCCCCACCCGCCTGGGCGAGGCGGGGGTGGGTCCGGAGCGGCACGACGAGATCGCCGCCAACGTCGCCCGCCAGGCTGGCGCCTGGGGGATGGACGATTACCACGAGGCCGCCGTCAAGGAGATTCTAAGCTCTTCCTGTTGAAGCGAGGATTCATGGACCCATCGACCCCCGCCCCGACTCCGCCCCGCCTGCCGGTCATCCTGTCAGGCATCCAACCCAGCGGACGCCTGATGATCGGCAACTACCTTGGCGCCATGCGCAACTGGGTCCGGCTGCAGGAGGACCACGAGTGCTTCTACATGCTGGTGGACATGCACGCCATCACCGTCTGGCAGAAGCCCGCCGACCTGCGCCGGCAATGCCTGGAGGCCCTCGCCCTCTACCTGGCGGCGGGAATCGACCCGGCGCGCCACACGGTCTTCATCCAGAGCCACGTTCCCCAGCACAGCGAGCTGGCCTGGATCCTCAGCTGCATCGCACCCCTGGGCCAGCTGCAGCGCATGACCCAGTTCAAGGACAAGGCCCGCAAGAACGAGAAGAACATCAACACGGGCCTGCTCACCTACCCCGTGCTGATGGCCGCCGACATCCTGCTCTACGACGCGGACAAAGTTCCCGTCGGGGAGGACCAGAAGCAGCATCTGGAGTTGGCGCGCGACCTGGCCCAGCGCTTCAACCATCTCTACAGCGAGACTTTCACCCTGCCCGAGCCCTGGATTCCGCCCCGGGCCGAGGGCGCCCGCATCATGAGCCTGCAGGACCCCGCGGCCAAGATGTCCAAGTCCGATTCCGACCCCAACGCCACCATCTTCCTGCTGGACGAGCCGGGGGAGATCAAGGGCAAGATCCGCCGGGCGGTGACGGACTCGGGGGACAGCATCGCCTATGATCCAGAGGGACGACCCGGGGTGAGCAACCTGATGACCCTCTTCCGGGCCGCCACGGGCGAGGACTTCGCCAGCCTGGAGCAGCGCTTCGCCGGCAAGGGCTACGGCGCTTTCAAGGAGGAGCTGGGCGAGGCGCTGGCGGCCTGGCTGACGCCCATCCGCACCCGGACGCGGGAGCTGCTGGCCGACAAGCCGGGGCTGGAGGAGATCCTGCGCCAGGGCGCCGAGAAGGCGCGTCGGAGGGCCGGCCGCATGTTGGGCAAGGTCCAGCGCAAGGTGGGCTTCGTGCAGTTGTGAACCCAGGCCGGCTCGAGTTTCTCCAAATCGATATCGATATCGCTATCGGTATCGGGATCGATAGCGATAGCGATGAGAGGCGATGAGATGGCGATGAGATGGCCAGGGCGATGCCGGCTTTTGCTCAGTCCTGGCCGGTCAAGGAGTGCAGGAGCAGCAGGATTTGCGCATGGGCCTGCTCCCGGGTGAAGGCGCACTTGGGGTCCACCCACTGGTGGATGAGCTGGCGCACGGCGCCGAAGACCAGGTAGCGCTGGATGGTCGGATCCATCTGCGACCGCAAGCCGGCATCCTGCAGGGTGCGCCCCAGCAGCTCCATGAAGCGGCCGTAGAGCTGCTCCAGCTCCCCCTCCCAGCGATGCATCCAGAAGCTTTGCTCGTTGACGAAGACGCGCGCCAGGTTGGCGTCGTCGCTGAAGCGGTCGAAAACCGTGTCCACCATGCGCTCCAGCCGCTGGTCGGACGGCACTTCCGTCTGCCCGGCCAGCTCGGCCAGATCCTCCAGGATGCGGGTCCACATGTCGCGGAAGATGGAGTGGAGGAGGTCCTCCTTGCTGTCGAAGTAGTTGTAGACGCTGCCCGTGGCCACTCCGGCCACGCGGGCGATGCGGGCCACCTTCGCCTCGGCGAAGCCCTGGTCGGCAAAAACCTGGACGGCGGCTTTCAGGATGGCGCCGTGCTTGTCACCTGTCTTCTGACGCATGGACACTCCGGGGCTGTGTGCAGGCAATGTTCTGATTCATGGCTGCATGATCAAGCGTCATGACGCCAACAGCCGCTGGACGCGGCGGCGCAGGTGGGGCAGCACCTCCGCCTCGAACCAGGGACGCAGCGCCAGCCAGCGGCGGTTGCGGGGCGAGGGGTGGGGCAGGGGCAGCACGGCCAGGCGCCGGTCCTGGACCTCCGCGAGACGCTCGCCTCCCCGCACCGTCTCATCCACCCTCGTGGCGCCGGGCAACCAGTGACGCTGGGCGGCCGCCCCCACGGCCAGCACCAGCTCCAGCCTCGGCAGGGCGGCGGCGAAACGCGGCTGCCAGAGCGCGGCGCAGCGGGGCGGCGGGGGTCGGTCCCCCCGCCCTGGAATCGTGCCCGGCCAGCAGAGCCCGGCCGGCACGATGGCCACCCGGGAGGCGTCGTAGAAGGCGGCGCGATCCAGGTCCAGCCAGTGGCGCAGGAGATCGCCGGAGGGATCGTGCCAGGGGATGCCGCACTGGTGGACGCGGCGGCCGGGGGCCTGTCCCACGATGAGCAGGCGGGCCGTGATCCCGACCTGGAAGACCGGTCGCGGCTCCGGCACTTCCGCGCAGAGCCGGCAGGCGGCGGCCTCCCGGCACAGCTCTTCCAGCGCGGCGCCCTCTCCCGCGGCGGGCGTGCTGCCTTCCCTCCTGGTCATGAGAGCGGGAAACTCCATGGATGTTGACGTCATCATCGTGGGCGCCGGCGTGGTCGGACTCGCCGTCGCCGCTGAATTGGCGCCCTGGGCCGAACTGCTTCTTCTCGAACGCGAGGAGGGCTATGGACGGGGCGTGTCCAGCCGCAACTCCGAGGTGGTCCACGCCGGAATCTACTACGAACCCGGCAGTCTGAAGGCGCGCCTCTGTCTGGAGGGTCGGCGCCGCATCGAGGAATGGGCCGCCCAGGGCCATTTCGGCTACCGGAAAACGGGCAAGTTCATCGTCGCCACCCGGCGGGAGGAACTTTCGCGCCTGGACGACCTGCTGGAGCAAGGCCGACTCAATGGCGTGACAAGCCTGCGCCGCGCCGGCGTGGAGGAGTTGGCCGCGGCCGAGCCGGCCGTGCGCGCCCTGGCGGCGCTGTGGAGTCCGGAGACGGCCATCCTGGACAGCCACGGGTTGATGCGCCACCTCTGGGAACGGGCCCGGGCGGCTGGCGCCCAGCTGGCGTGCCGCTCCCGCGTCGCCGCCCTGCGGCCGGTGGCGGGCGGATGGGAGCTGGAGGTGGAGGAGGGGGAGGGAGCGTTGGCGCCGTGCCGGGAGGAAGAGGCGCCGCCCGTCCTGCCGCGGGCATTGCCCCGCCGGGGTCCCCGCCTGACCATCAGCGCCCGGGCCGTGGTCAACGCGGCGGGCCTGGAGGCGGACCAGGTGGCGGCCCTGGCCGGCATCGATGTGGAGGGGGAGGGGCTGCGCCAATACTGGAGCCGGGGCGAGTACTTCACGCCCCGCGGCGGCGCCTGCCCTCCGCTGCGCCACCTGATCTACCCGCTGCCACCCGCCGACGGCGAGGGCCACCTGGGCATCCACGTCACGCTGGATCTGGGCGGCGCCCTGCGCTTCGGTCCCTCGGCCACCTGGCCCTGCCCGCCACACAGCCGCCGGGAGGACTTCGCGCAGGACGAGGCCCTGGCCGCGGACTTCGCCGCCGGCGTGTCCCGCTTTTTGCCCGGATTGGCCGCCGCCGACCTGCGGCCGGCGGGAGTGGGCCTGCGCCCGCGCCGGAAGCCGGCCGGCGACTTCTACATCCGCGAGGAGGGTCGACGGGGACTGGCCGGCCTTGTTAACTTGATCGGCGTCGAATCGCCGGGCCTGACCAGCGCCCCGGCCATCGCCCGGCTGGTGGGAGAGCACCTGGCCGGCGTGCAGCGCGTGTGAGGCCCGGAGTCCGCCATCCTGGTCCGGCGCCCAACCCGAGGAAGCGGCGGTGACCTATCTCCTCGTCGGCGTGTTCGCCCTCAGCATCATGATCCTGCTCATGCCGCTGCTGCAGCGTCTCGCCCTCCACATCGGAGCCGTCGACCAGCCGGACGGGCGCAAGGTCCACACCGTGCCCATTCCGCGCATCGGGGGCGTGCTCATCGTCTTCGCCTTTCTCTTGACCTCGTTGGTCTTCATTCCCTTCACCCCCGCCGTGCGGGCCATCCTGGCCGGATCCCTCATCATCTCCGCCGTGGGCCTGACCGATGACCTCATCGGCCTCTCCCCTTGGACCAAGTTCGGCCTGCAGTGGGTCACGGCGGCGGTCTTCCTGGCCATCGCCCGTCCCGTCATCAACCTGCCGCTGGTCGGCGGCGACCCCTGGCTCAGCTGGCCGGTCGCCGGCCTCTTCATGGTCTTCCTCATCAACGCCGTCAACCTGCAGGACGGCCTGGACGGCCTGGCTGGCGGGCTGGTCGTCATTGGCGGGCTCTGCCTGGGCATGTACCTGATCCACGGGGACGAATGGCGGACGGTGGCCGTGCTCATCGCGCTGATCGCCAGCGTCGTGGGCTTCCTCCGCGTCAACACCTGGCCAGCCACGATCTTCATGGGGGACGCCGGCTCCTACCTGCTCGGCTTCGTGCTGGCCGCCGTCTTCCTTGTCAATCAAGAGGGCGGCCGCCTGCCTCCCTGGACGGCCCTCTGCTTTTTCGCCATCCCCATGCTGGACACGCTGCAGGTCTTCATCCGGCGCCTGAGTGCCGGACGCTCCCCCTTCCTGGCCGACCGCAAGCACCTGCATCACCTTCTGATCGGTCTGGGCCTGCGCCAGGACAGCGTGGTCTACCTGGAGTACATGCTGGCCAGCCTCGTGGGGCTTTTTCCCATCCTGGCCCTGAGTCCCTTGAAGCTTCGATGGATGGGGCTGGGCCTGATCCTGGCGCTGATCGGCATCTTTTTGATCAGGCGGTGGCAGGAGCACCGTCGGCCTTCTTCCGAATCCGTCCGGGTGGCATCCGGCGGGGTCCAAGCGGGCCCTCACGCCCTACTGCCGCGCGTCACGGGGCTGGCCCTCGTCCTCCTCTTCGGGCTTGAGCTGTTCATGGTAAGGGGCGTCGACCTGAAGTACGGCGTGCTGCCTGCCACGCTGGCCTTGGGCTACGCCTTCTGGTCGTGGATGCGCCTGCGCAGTTCCGGGCAGTCCCGTCTTTCCATCACGGTGGCCCTGATCGTGGCCACCCACTTCTTCATCCTGCACCAGAGCGGTTTCGGCATCCATGACCTGGACCAGCCGGTGGCCCGCGCCTGGCTGGGGCTGGGGCTGGCGCTGACTGTCTACAGCGGCCTCTGTTTCATCGCCTGGTTCCGGCGCATCGTCCTCGTCACCAACCCCATCGAGTACTTCCTCGTGTTCGGGGCGATCCTGCTCTTCTATCTGCCTGTGCAGTTGAAGGCGACCTTTTCGACGGACCTGCTGGGCGTGGAGATGCTGGCCTTCTTCTTCGTCTACCGCGTCTGGGCCAGCCTGGCGCCGCTGGAGGAGAACCGCGTCCATGCCTTGGCCGTCGCCTCCCTGGCCGTGGTCACGGTGGCGGGTTTGTTGCGATGATCCGCCCCCGTCTGCCACTGGCCGTGGCGATCCTCGCCCTGATGCGTGCGGCGGTCGCGGCGGACTGGCTCCTGCCCGCGGATCCCTTCGGCGAACTCCTCCGTCTGCGCCTGGCGGAGGAAGGGGTGGACGTCCTCACCCGGCCATGGTCCCGTGAAGCCCGTTCCCTGGAGCTCCGCGCCGGCAGCACCGTTCCGGGAGTGTGGGGGGAGGGTGGGGGCCATGCCCGGCTTGGGCCCTCGCTGTGGGCGGGCTTCTGGCTGGCCGGAACGACGGCGGAGGAGGGCGAGGTCCTGCTTGGCACCCACACGGAGCGGGGCGGGTGGACGGGGCGGGTGCTGCATGCCACCCTGGGCTGGGAGACACCCTGGCTGGTGGCGGAATGGGGCCGACGCAATCTGGGCGCCGGCCTGGATCACTTGTCGGAGCTGGCCTGGCCCGCCCACCTTCCACCCGTCGACATGTTCCGCTTCCGCCTGCGCCGGCCCGATGACGTGTTCAGCCTGGAGACGGCGGGGGCGCGACTGGGTTCCAGCGAGGATCCCGACCTGGCACGCTGGTTCGCGCGGCATCGCTTCGTCTGGCAGCCGGCCCATCTCAGGGCGCGTTTCTCGCTGGGCGACCAGATCCTCTTCAGTGGCAGGCAGCGCTCCTTCGACTGGCACTTCTTCAATCCCTTCGTCCCCTACTTCCTCGAGAACTTCGAGGGATTCTCGGAGGCCGACCATGGCCTGGGCCACGACCAGGACAACAGCACGCTCTTTGCGACGTGGGACCTGTGGCACGATCTGCCCGGCGGCTCGCGCCTGACCTGGTATGGAGAAGTGCTGGTGGACGAGTTCCAGATCGACGCGGCGGACCGGGCCCGCCTGGACGACGCGCTGGGCCTGACCCTCGGCCTCGCCCTGCGCCGCCCCCTTGCCCGCCAGTACATGATCCGGCTACGCGGGGAAGGCAGCGCCCTCTCCCATTGGACCTACATCCACCGGGGCGAGGAGACGAGCTACTTGCAGCAAGGCCAGGTGATCGGCAACGAGGAGGGGGGGGACTGCCGCGAACTGCACGCCCAGTTGCAGGTCTATCGGCTGACGGGGCGGCCCCGCCTCCTTTCGCTGGGAGTGGGGCGGATCGAGCTGGGTGCCATCCGCCCGGGCGCGGCCTGGGACGCGGAGGCGACGGCCGGTGCCCCCTGGC
Organism: bacterium; assembly: GCA_030685015.1. Lineage (NCBI taxonomy): Bacteria > bacterium. The sequence continues at coordinate 102,700 of JAUXWS010000087.1, read as the reverse complement.
CCCTGCCGCCGGTGACCACCCAGTGGCTGGTCCGCTGCCAGGCGATGGCCCAGGTGAACGACCAGCTCTCCCTCGCCGCCAGTGCCGAGCACCGCAATCCCGGGCGAGGCTGGTCCGTCGTCACCCGCCTGGCGTGGCGGTGGACGCAGGGAGAGGAGCGCTGATGGCACCCCTTCTGCTCGGCGTTCTCGTCATGGCCGGCGTCCTCGGTGGCGTCATCTTCGGACTCCCCGGCCTGATCCGCCTGGCGGAGTATCTTCTGGCCGGACAGGAGAAGGTCTACGTGCTGCTTCCGCTGATGGCCGCGCTGGCCATGTCGATCTACGTCTTCTTCCTCGCCGCGCGCGACCAGCGCCACCGGCTCTTCACCGTCTTCATCCTGTCCTTCCCCCTCATCAGCACACTCCACCGCCGGGTCGAGCTCAACGTGTTCGGCATGCACATCTACATCGAGACGGTGCTCGTCCTGCTGCTGACCGTCTATCTCTGGCATCACCGCCGCCTGGCGGCCCACCGGCTGACGGCGCTGCTCAGCTGCATGCTTGTCCTGCTGGTGGGGGCGCTGCTCTCGCTGGTGGTCAACCAGGTCACGCACCCGTCCACCATCTGGTACCTGGTCCAGGAGAACCTGCTTCCCTTCGCCCTCTTCCTCATGGCTTGCGCGGCGGTGCGCCACCGGCTGGACATGGATCGCTTTCTGCGTGCGCTCATGCTGTCCCTGGCGCTCTTCGCCGTCCTGTCCCTGACCTGGGTCTTCGTGCTGGACCAGACCATCGGGCTGGATGTGGGCGAGGTGCTGTCCGCCCAGACCCGCATCAGCGGCGGCGTGCGCCGCTTCCTGGTGGGGGCCGGCTTCGTCAATTCGGAGGTGGGGAACCGCGTCTTCATGCTGCTGGTGCCGGTGGCGGTGGTCATGATCCGCGGCCGGGCCCTGCAGAGGGCCAACCTGCTGCCCTATGCCATCATCCTCGTCTCCACCTATTTCATCATCGCCACCGAGCATCGGGCGGCCCTGCTGGGGGGCATCATCGTCCTCCTCCTCTTCATCGTGTTCGGCCGGACCCGCAACATCAAGGCCTGGATGAAGCTCGCCGTGCTCGGCCTGGTCCTCTTCTTCCTGCACGACAAGGTGCTGGACTACCTGAACCGCCGCATCCTGCTGGACGAGTCCTTCATGATGGACGGCTCCGCCCAGAAACGGCTGGTGATGTGGAGTTTCGCCCTGAACCTGGTGCGCGATCATCCCTGGCTGGGCATCGGACCGCTCCAGTACCTTCCGGCCGCCATGAATACGCGCGCCCAGGCCATCACGCCGCACAACTACTACGTGACGATCCTGACGGAGCAGGGCCTGGTGGGGATCCTGGCCTACCTGGGCGTGGTGGGCACCATCTTCGCGCGCGGCCTGCTCAATGTGCGACGCCTGGGCGAACCCTACTTGAAGCGCCTCAACTTCGGCATCCTGACCGGGCTCTTCTACTACCAGTTCGTGCTCTTTTTCGGCGGGGGCCGACTCACCCACAACAACGCCATATACATCCACGGCATGTTCTGGCTGGTGGCGGCCCTGTTGTGGATGCTGCCCCGCTTCGAGGAGGATGCCTGGCGCATGCGGGCGGCGGCTACAGCTCCCTCAGGCGTGCGGCCAGCCGCCGGATCGGGCCGCCCCGCCCCACCTGTTCCAGCGCTTCCTGACGGATGTGGGCCGGATCAAGACCGCGCAGCCGGCTCCAGGCCCCGGCGGGGAGCAGATGCTCCGTGGCCACCACCCCAAGGCCGGCCCGCGCCACCCACTCCGAGTAGTCCCCCACTGCGGGGCTGATCACCAGGGGCAGCCCGCAGAGCAGCATCTCGGCCGCCTTGGTGGGCGATGCAACGGCATTGAGGGGATGATCCTCGCGCAGGAGAAGGCCGGCGTCGGCCGCGCTCAGCCAGGCCGGCATCCCCCAGTGGTCGGAGCTGCGGCAATGGACGCGCCCCGCCGGCAGCCGGGTGGCCAGGGCGGCCGCCGCGGCGTGGTCCGGACTGAGCAGCAGGACCTGCAGCCCGGGCTCGGCGCTCAAATTCGCGTGAAGGAAGGCGCCCAGGAGCGCGGGGGCATCCCAGCCCTTGCGCAGGCTGCCCGAGTAGACGAGCAGGAAGTCCCGCTCCGCCAGGCCCAAGTCCCGCCGGCGCACCATGCGCTCCCCTTCATCACGGCGAAAGCAGTTCTCGTCGGCCGTGCATGGCATGACGTGCAGGCGCTCCGCCGCCACGCCGTGGCGCTCCGCCACGAGGTGCGCAAGGCGCCGGGACACGCACAGGACAAGATCCGCCGCCGCCAGATCCCGGGACAGCCTGTCCACCGCGCGCCGCCGCTCGGGCGCGGGCCGTGGCCCGATGCGGTAGTCCTGCTCGGCGATGCTGTCGCCGCGTAGTTCGTAGACAAAGCGGAGCGCCGGGCGGGAGCGCCGCAGAAGGGCCATCAGCGCCGCCATGTCAGCGGAGCGGGTCTGCAGGACAAGCTTTTGTGCGCCGGCCTGGCCCACGGCCCTCCGCAGCTCCCTGTCCTTGAGCCGGCGGTCCAGCCAGGGCCAGCGGTCGATGGTCCAACGCACGGCCAAGGGTGCCTGGAGGCGCCGGCGAAGGACGGCCCCCGCCTCCCGGTAGGCCGGCAGGTGGCGCAGGGCGTGCCCCAGCCCGCACCAGGCGGCGAGGTCGACCTCCACTCCCTCGTCGCGCAAGGCAGCCAGCGTGCCCACCACCTGGGAATGGATGACCTTGTTGGTGACCGGTCCCGAGAAGCGGTAGATCAGGCGCATGGCGGCCTCATGATGACGTGGGGCGCAGGCGCGTCACGATCCGGCAGAGCGGAAGGGGCGGCAGCTCCAGGCAAAGCCGAAGGGCGGCCTCCTCCTCGCCGTAGCGCCTGGACACGCGGCCTTGATCGATCCGCGCCAGGGCCGGGCCGCCCTCCCTGCTCTCCACCTCCAATGCCAGGCCCAGTCCGGGGAGCGTCCAGCCGGCGGTACCGGCCCGGGCCTCGATCCCGGGCGCCAGCTGGAAGCCCAGCTCGGCGCACCGCTCCGCCGGGCGGCGGATCCAGTCGACCAGTTCGAAGCCGTCCGGCAGGGGACGCAGCAGGCGGCGATGGGTCACCGCTCCCCGACTGAACTCCAGGCAGGCCTCCGGCCGCGCGGCGGTGGGAGCTTGGATCCAGCGGCTGAGGGGCAGATCCCACACACCGAAGCGCAGGCCGCGGAAGTCGCAGGGCTCCAGGTCCTCCACCCACAAGCCGTTGTGGACGCGGCTGCCTCGGTAGCGCAGGCGCAGCGCGGTCTCACGGCCGTAGGCATAGCTGCCGGGGTCGAGCAGGAGCGGACGGCCGCCATGGACGTACTCGAAGGAAAGGAGGTCGGCGTGGTGATGGCCCTGCTGCACCCAGCGCCGGCGCCGGGTGGCGCCGCCGCGCAGCAGGAGCCAGTCGGAATCCTGCCCCGCGTGGCGCCGCCAGCTCCAAATGCCCCCCTCCCGAAAGACGCGTCCCGCCGGCGCCGGTCCTCCCTGGCGGGAGCAGCGCTCCGCCGCGGCGGGGAAGAGCCAGCGCCATGCCACATCCGCCTCCGCGGCCACCCACGCCTCGACTCTCCCTCCCAGCAGCAGGGCGGGCAGTTGGCCGTAGGCGCTGCGACGCACCGGCTCCTCCGACAGGATCCAGCCGCGCCCGTCGTCCGAGTCCCCCACGCTGGGCAGGCTGCCGTCGGGGCGGGTCAGCCAGGCCATGGCCCCGCCCATGGCCGCCACCCGCTCCTCGAGGACGGATCCGCGCCAGCTCTCGCGCCGGCAGGCCAGCACGCCGCAGAGCGTGTCCAGCACGAAGCCCATGTAGGCGGTGGCCAACTCGCCGGCCAGGCCGTCCGGCCAGACCTGCTTCCCCGCTTCGCGCAGCAGCAGCCGGCGGCTCCAGCGCTCCAGTCGTCCGGCCTGCCGCATCTGTGGAAAGAGCGAGCTGACCAGGTGGAGGCCCGCCAGCTCGGAGATGAGATGGTTGTGCGTCCATTTGCCGAAGGCGCAGGTCTCGCGCTCCAGGAAGCGCAGGTGCCAGGAGAGGGCCCGCAGCATCGTCCCCCTCAATTCCGGCGTAAAGGCCGGGGCGTCGTGGAAGAGGTGCCAGGCCCAGCACCAGCTCACCGCCCGCAGCCCCACCTCCTGGGCCTGGGTCCAGTTCGGCCCGCGGCCCGGCGGATTGCGCCGGATCCAGTCCCCCAGATGCCGGGCGAAGCATGCCGCCCAGCGCGGGTCCCGCTCCAGGCGCCAGGCGCGGCCCAGGACCATGAAGTACTGGTGCCGGTTCAGCTCCCAGATGCGGCGGATGTCCGCCGGCCGTGCTTCGCTCAAGTAGTCGATCTGGTCGGAAGGCACGTCCGGCCAGGATCCCGCACGGTCGAGCAGGGCATGCCAGTCGGGTAGGGGCCCCAGGGCGGGCGCGCCCGCCATCAGCCAGCTGAAGTCCCCGCGGTCGATCTGCGCGCACCGGTCCCGGAGACCTTCCACCTCCACTGGCGTCCACGCTGCGGCGGGCAGGCGCTCCTGGTCCTCCCGGCTGAGCGGGAAGTGCGGGGAGTACCAGTCGGGCGGGATGTCGCCGGGCGCGGCCCACTGCCAGGTCCTGTCGCCCAGGTCAAGGGGATGGGCCGCCTCGTCGGCCAGGCAGCGCGCCACCCAGCGTCTCTTCTGCCAGGGGCGCCACAACTTCCAGACGAGCAGGGTCTCGCCCAGTCCCGCCAGCCCGTGCTCGGCCAGCGCCCGACCCAGGCCGCTCATCTCCGTAACTCCCGGGCCGTCTGGAAGAGTCGCCGATGGCCTTCCAGCGGCAGCGGATCCTCCACATGGGCCCGGCCCGCCTGTCGCGCGCCGGCGGACCAGGCGGCCCGTTCCTCCTCGCTCCAGGACAGGGCGATGGCCAGCGCGCGCCGGAAGGCCGCCCCCTCTAGAGGCAGGTCCCAGCCCGCCTGCCTTTCCGCCAGGCGCCGCCAGGGCGTGCGGTCGCTGATGAGGACGGGCAGGCCCTGGCCCAGGGCCTCCAGGATGGCGTGGCCGAAATTCTCGCCCAGGCTGGGCTGGACCAACAGGTCGGCCTCGCGCAGCAGGCGGTCGGCGCTCTCCCGGTCCACGGCCCCGGCCAAGGTGACGCGCACGGTCGCGGGCAGCGTCGCGATCAGCCGGCGGCATTGATCCAGGTGGGCACGGTCCTCCGCCGGGCCGGCCACGGTCAGCTCCACCCGGCCCTCGACATGCGCCAGCTGCTCCAGCAGGAAGGGCAGGTTCTTGATGGGGGAGATGCGGCCCAGGAAGAGGAGGCGCAACTGGCCAGGCTCCTTGCATCGTTGTCTTGGGCGAAGCGCGGGCGCCACGCCCAGGTTGGCGGCCACCACGACGCGGGCCGCGGGCCAGGCGGCAAGGATGTCCCCCGCCTCGTGTTCGCTGGAGGCCTGCCAGACCACCTTGTGATAGCCGCCCAGCCTCCGTGCGACAGCCAGGAAGGCGCTCTTCCTCCTCGCCTTCTGCGCCAGCGCGCCCGCGGCCAGCTCCCCACGCGGCGCCAGCACCAGACCCGCCCGCCCGAATGCACCCCAGCGCCACAGTTGCATGGGCAAAAGCGAGAAAGGGGGGTGGAAGAGGCTGTTGAGGTACAACAGGTCCGGGGCCAGATCACAGACCAGGCTGATGAGGGAGGGGGGACGCAGGCCGGCCGGCGTGGCATAGCGCACGCGGGCCATGCCCCGCCAGTCGAGCCACTGGTCGGCGGGCGCCTCATAGGGGACGGTGCTGCGGAAGTCGTGGTTGGCGGTCAACAGATGGAAGTCGAACTCCTCCCCCATGCGCTCGAGCAGGTTGGCCACGGTGCGCACCGGGCCGCCGTAGGCGAGGCCCGGCAGGAAGTGCGGCAGCAGGACCAGGATGCGGGGGCGGGTCCCGGAACTCACGATCTCCTCCCCATGGGCGGAAATGCTTGCAGCAAGTGGTCGGCGTGGGAGGGCAGCCGGCACTCCAGCCAGGCCCTCATGGTGCCCATCCCCCCCTCCACCAAGGTGGCCCGCAAGGCGGAATCCCACAGAAGGCGGCGGATGGCCGTCTCCAGTGACTCCGGACTGCCGGGGGCCACGGCCAGGCAATTCCGACCATCCTCCATGACGGATGGGATGCCTCCCACCATGGTTGTCACGATGGGCAGACGGAAGATCATGGCCTCGTAGAGAACCCGGGGGAAGCCTTCCGCCAGGGAAGGCAGGATGAACAGGTCCGCCTGTAGATACTCCCGCGCCAGGCTGTCCCGGTCGTGCAGGGTCCCCGTCAACCGGATCCCGCCGCACGTGCCGTCCATCGCCTCGGCCTCAGGTGCCAGGGGACCATCCCCCACCAGCACCAACTCCAGGTCTGGATCATCCCGCCTCAACCGGTTGAAGACGGTCAGCAACACATCCACACCTTTAGGCTTCTCCAGTCTGCCCACAAAGAGCAGTCGGCGAGGTCGCGGACGGAAATCCCTGGGTCGCTCCAGATCCCCCCCGTCCAATTCTGTCAAGGCACGGGCAATGACCACCGGGCGGGCATGGCGCGAGGCACGCCCGGCGTCATGGGTGTTGTTGCAGACCACCAGGCGGGCATGCCCGAGGGCCTGGGCATGCAACCAGTCGTCGGGGGCCAAGCCCCGCAGATAGACGGCGTAGGGAACCCCGCGCAGGCGGCAGGCCGCCGCGCAGGCCGCAGGCAGTGTGCCCGGCAGGAACAGGTAACACCAGGGACGATGGGCCACCTTCGCCGGCAGACCTGCGTACATGTGCAGCCTCGGCACCAGGCGCTTCCAGCCGGAGCCCGCCGGACTGGGCACACCCCCCGCCGCGAGCAGGGGGTGGAGGGAGAGATCGAAGTCGAACAACCCGCCCGCCGTCCGCGCATCCTGCCGCGGCACCAGGAATTGCCACAACTCGAGGGGGCCCAGCTTCCCGGCAACCTCGGACAGCATGCGACCCGTGTGCCGGGTGATCAGCCGGCGCGCTCCGTCCTGGAGGATGGGGCCGTTGATCACGACGAGCGGCCGCTTCACCTCCCCTCCTCCGTCTCGCGCACGATGAAACGTGTCTTGCCCCGGTCATGGGCGATGCGCTCCACCAGCTCCAGCCGGACGGGCACGCATCCCGCCACGCAGTGGCGCAGCCCCAACGCCACTGCCTCCACCTGCCTCCGGGCGTGCGCCCCGTCTCCCGGCACGCAGCGCAGCACAATGGATTGGTCCAGAAGTTGGCGCACCTGGAAGGCCCGCACCGCCTCCGGGCAGGAATCGAAGATGGTCGTCAGGTAGTCCCCGGCGATGGTCCGCCCGCCAGGCAGGCGCAGGGAATCGCTGATCCGTCCCTTGACGTTGGCGATAAGCGGCAAGGGCAAGCCGCAGGGGCAGTGGTGCGGCAAGGTGCTTCCCTGATCACCGTTACGGTAGCGCAGGATGGGAAAGACCCGGTTCTCCAAGTCGCTGACCAGCAGGTCGCCGGGTGTGCCCGGGGCGCAGGGTCGCTCGTCCTCGTCCACCACGTCGATGTGCCGGCTGGCATGGAACACATGCAGGCCCTGTCGCAGACGGCATTCGGCGGCCACCCAGAAGACTTCGCCACACCCGTACTGGTCATAGGCCGGTGCGCCGAAGGCCCTCTCCAGCAGCCTGCGCTGGCTGTCCGGCAGCGGAGCCGATGTGCACCAGACGGCCTTGAGGTGGTCCGGTCGCAGGCCGCGGCGCTCCAGCTCCTCCGCCACGTCCGCCAGGGCGCCCGTGTAGCCCTGGAGGATGGCGGGTCGGGTTCGCTTCATGTGCCGGAGGAAACGATCCACCGCCGGGGTCGACATGGCGCCCGCGTCCAGGAACAAGCGGCGGGTGGGCCACCAAAGCAGGTGGTTCAGCAGGCGGCCACCCCGGCCCTGCGTCCGGCGGAAGACGAAGGCGATGTCATCGGAGGGGAATCGACCCCACCAGTCCAGCATGCGCCAGGCAAAGGCCTCCAGGCGCACCCGGGTGTCGAAGAGCACCTTGACCGGCTCCCCGGTGCTGCCCCCTGTGCTGGACACCCGTTGCCAGCGGCGCCGGACCGGGCGCGCCACCAGCTCGGGGAAGGACTCCCGCAGGTGCTGCTTGGTGAGAACAGGCAGGCCTTGCCAGTCCTCGCGCTGTCGAAGGTCGCCCGGCAGGAAGCCCGCCGCTCCGTAGAAGCGACGGTAGAAGGGGGTGCTTTCCCAGGCGAAGCGAACCAAGGAGCGCATCTTGTGCCAGGCGCGCTCCGCCAGTTCGTCGGCGGACAGCCTCTCCTCGGCCTCCAGCCTGTCCCGGAGCCGGAGTGCGTCCCGGTTGGCCAGGCCTTGCTTCAGCAGGAAGACAGAGTGTTTCAGCATCGCCACCTTGTGCTCCCCCCAGCGGGCCGCGTGCCCGCCGGGAGTGAAGATAGGGAGAAGCGACAGCATCCAGCGGCCGGAATCGAGCCGCGAGCAGGCCGCCGCGGTGGCGTCCAGGCTGTGGGGTTGTGATCCACCATCGACCGGAAGGAGGCTGGGATGGGACCTGGACTGCGTGCGATCCTGGTGCGGGGCCTGGTGCTGCTGGTCTCCACCCTGTTCAGTCTCCTACTGCTCGAGGGCCTTGTCCGGCTGGTCCTGCCGCAGTACTCACCCGCCGGGCGCATCACCTACCACGAGCGGGATGGCGTGCCCCTGGCCCCCGTGGGCTTCGACGGTCGGATGTGGAAGAACACGGGGGACTACGATGTCAGGGTCCGCATCAATCGCCACGGCTTCCGCGACGGGCGTGACCTGGCGCAATCCGGGCCGGCGGACTGGTTCGTCGTGGGGGATTCCTTCTCCTTTGGCCATGGTGTGGAGGAGGTGGACCGCTTCTCAAGCGTGCTGGACGAACTGCTCCCGGAGCGGGTCTTCAACATCGCCATCCCCACGGATCTGGTCGGCTACCAGCGGCTGCTGGACTATGCCCAGGCGCGGGGCGCCCGCATCGAGCGCCTCATCGTGGGGTTGTGCATGGAGAACGACCTGTTGGACTATGACCGCCGGCGCGAGCGGCAGGCCCAAGCGCGGCCGACGGCGGGGCGCTTCAGGCCGCTGCGCCGCCTGAAGCGCGTCCTGACGACCCAGTCCGCGGCCTACAACGCCTTCACGGCGGCGGTCCATCACACCCCCGCCTTGCGGGAGGCGGCGCTTCGGGTGGGACTGGTCCGCTCGGATGAGGAGGCTCTGGCAGGAAAGACGGCCACGCCCAAGCGGATGCAAAGCACGCTGCGGGAGTTGCAGCGTCTGGCGGCAGCCCACAGACCGCGCGAACTGCTGGTGCTGGTCATCCCTTCGCGCGCCCTCTGGCTGGGCGACCACCAGGCAGAGGAGCGCTCGGTCCACGGGCACTTCGTGGGGATCCTGGCTGGGGCGGGCTTCAAGGTGGTGGATATGAGCGCTGTCCTGGAGCGGGAGGGACGGCCCCTCGACCACCACTTCCAGCACGACGGCCACTGGAACGCCTCCGGCCACCGGCTGGCGGCGGAGGCCATCCGTGCCTGCCTCGAGGACGGATCCGGCGGGACCGGGTTCCTACCCTAAGCCAACGGGAAGCGCGGCATGGTCGGACCCCGTCACCGATCATGGCCGGGCGGGTCGTCAGTCCAGGACGAAGTCCTCGCGCCAGTTGCCATCGTCCGTCCACGTCCCCTGCCGCTGCTTGTCAAAGAGGCAGTTGCCCATGGCCAGATGGTCCATCTCCGTGCGCATGAAGCAGCGGTAGGCATCCTCCGGCGTGCAGACGATGGGCTCGCCCCGCACGTTGAAACTGGTGTTGACAATCACGCCACAGCCGGACTGGCGCTTGAACTCGTTGATGAGGGTCCAGTAGCGCGGGTTGTCCACGCGGCTGACGCTCTGGATGCGGGCCGAGTAGTCGACATGGGTCACGGCGGGGATGTCCGAGCGCTGCCAGTAGAGCCGGTCGTACAGCTCGAGGTCCTGGTAGCCGTCGGGCACGGGCCGCCGTCGGGCGGGCTGCACGGGGACCACCAGGAGCATGTAGGGCGAGGGCACGTCAAGGTCGAAGTACTCGCCCACGTCCTCCTCGAGGACCGACGGCGCGAAAGGGCGGAATCCCTCGCGGTACTTGATCTTGAGGTTCATCTTTTTCTGCATGTCCGGGTGGCGGGCATCCCCCAGGATGCTCCGGTTGCCCAGCGCCCGGGGTCCGAACTCCATGCGGCCCTGGAACCAGCCGATGACCCGGCCATCCGCCAGCAGGCGCGCGCATTCCGCTGCCAGCTCGGAGAAGTCGTCGTACTGCCGGAAGGGCGCCTGATGGCGACGGGCGACGCGCGCAATTTCCCGTGTGCCGTACGCGGGACCTAGGTAGGCCCCGGCCATCTGGTCCCGACCCTGGGGATGGATGGTGCGCTCCCGGCCCTGCCAGATGTGCCGGGCGGCATAGGCCGCGCCCAGGGCGCCGCCGGCGTCGCCCGCCGCCGGCTGGATCCAGATCCGCTCGAAGATCCTCTCCCGCAACAGCCTGCCGTTGGCCACGCTGTTGAGGGCGACGCCGCCGGCCATCACAAGGTCGCGGCAGCCCGTCGCCTCGCGTGCCGCGCGGGCCAGGCGCAGCACAGCCTCTTCCGTGACGTGCTGGATGGCGTTGGCCAGGTTCATGTGGTGCTGCGTGATCTCGCTTTCGGAGGCGCGCGGCGGCAGCCCGAAGAGGGCCTCCCACTTGCGCTCATGGCACATGCGCAGGCCGGTGGCGAACTGGAAGTAGGCCATGTTGAGCAGGAGCGAGCCATCCGCCCGCAGATCCACCAGCTCGTCCAGGATGAGCTGGACGAAGCGCCGCGTCTCGGGGGAGTCGGCGTTCCCGTAGGGCGCCAGGCCCATCAGCTTGTACTCACCGCTGTTGACGCGGAAGCCCGTGTAGGCGGTGAAGGCGGAGTAGAGCAGGCCGATGGAATGGGGGAAGTGCAGCTCGCGCAGCACGTCGATCTCTTTGCCGCTCCCCTTCCCGATGATGGTCGTCGCCCATTCCCCCACGCCGTCCAAGGTCAGGATGGCCGCCTCTTCGAAGGGTGATGGATAGAAGGCGCTGGCCGCATGGGACAAATGGTGCTCCGGGAAGAGCAGGGGGACTTCGCCCACGCCCAGTTTCGCCAACTCGGTCCGCAGCAGGCGCTTCATGAAGAGCTTCTCGCGGATCCACTGCGGAATCGCGGCGAGGAAGCTGTTCAGGCCCCGGGGCGCGAAGCCGTGATAGGTCTCGAGCAAGCGCTCGAACTTGATAAGAGGTTTGTCATAGAAAGCGACGGCGGACAGGGCGCCGCGCCCCAGGCCGCCCTCCTCCAGGACGTAGCGCGCGGCCTGCAGCGGGAAAGCGGGGTCGTGCTTGCGGCGGGAGAAACGCTCCTCGTGCGCCGCCGCGACAAGTTCCCCGTCGATGAGCAGGGCGGCGGCGCTGTCGTGGTAATAGGCGGAAATGCCCAGGATCGCGTCCGGCATGGCGCTGCTAGAACAGGGTGTAGATGAAGGGGGCAAGCGCCGAGCCGCTGCTGAGCACGATCAGGGCCCCGAACACCAGCAGCACGGCCAACAAGGGAAGCAGCCAGTACTTGCGGCGCATTCGCATGAAACCCCACAGATCGCGCAAGAATTCCATTCGCCTGCTCCTTCAATAGGGGTTGGTCAGATCCTGACCCACGTAACGGTGTTGTCGCCGCCGCATCACGGAGTCCGTGCCGCGCTTGAATTCCTTGAGTTGCAGGGCGTCCCGTCCCAGCATGCGTCGCAGGAGACCCACCGGTGTGACCAGCGCCAGGAACACGACGATCAGCAGCACACGGGAGACAAAGGCGCCCAGCACGCGCGCCAGCCCGAACCAGAGGACGGCGAATGGGCGGAAGATCCCGGGCCATGCCATGGCCAAGACCAGGACGACGATCGCCCCGGGGAGGAGGGGATCCGCCCGCGTGAAGGCAAAGGTCAGCAGCAGGATCAGGGTGAAGGCCAAGCCGGCGTCGCGGCACTGCCCCTGGTCCGGCCTCACGATGAGCCATGCGCGGAATCGTTGCAGCATCCGTCCTCCCCGTGGTGACGCGGGAAGCTATCAATCAGGGCCTGCCCAACAAACCGCGCGCCCCAACACCCTGGGCGGCGGGCGCCCGAAGCGTCCCCGCTGCCCCCGCCTTGACTTGTGAGGGGCCGAGCCCTACACTGGACCGCGTGAAAGTGCTTGTCCTGGGCGCCGGCGGCATGCTCGGCCATCAACTTTGGCTTCAACTGGGCGGGCGCCATGAGGTGCTGGGCACCCTGCGTGCCGATCATGCGGGCCTGCGCCGGAAGGAAAGCCCCACCCGGCTCCTGCGAAGCGGGGTGGACGCGAACAGGGAGGCGGACCTGGCCGCCCTGATGGACGAGCTGCGCCCCGCCGTTCTGCTGAATGCCGTGGGAGTCATCAAGCAACTGCCCGCGGGACGGGACCCCGAGGCCTGCCTGCGCCTCAACTCCCTGTTGCCCCATGTGCTGCACCGTTTGAGTCGGGAGCGCGGCATCCGCCTTGTCCACGTTTCCACCGATTGTGTCTTCTCCGGCGCCCGGGGCGGCTACCGGGAAAGCGACCCGCCGGACGCCGACGACCTCTACGGCCGCAGCAAGGCCCTGGGCGAGGTGGCGGGCCCGGGCGCCCTCACCCTGCGTACGTCCATCATTGGCCACGAGCTGAAGCACCGCCTCTCCCTGCTCGAGTGGTTCCTGTCCCAGTCCGGCAGTGTGACCGGCCATGCCGGCGTGCGCTGGAACGGCGTGACCACCGTGGAGCTGGCCCGCGTGGTGGAAGAGCACGTACTGCCCCGGCCTGATCTGGACGGCCTGTTCCAGGTGGCGTCCCGCCCGCTGTCCAAGGCCGAGCTGCTGCGCCGGGTAGCCGCCGTCTACGGCCTGACGACCCAGGTGGAGGATCGGCGGGAGCCCGTCAACGACAAGACCCTGGACGGTTCCCGCTTCGCGGCGGCGACGGGCTGGCACGCGCCGGACTGGGACGAGATGCTGGCCCGCCTGCGCGACGAGTGGCATCGGCACGCGGACCTCTACCTGTAAGGGAGACGGACATGCTCGACGGCAAACGGATCCTGGTCACCGGCGGGACGGGCTCGCTGGGCAAGGTGCTGGTGCGCCGGCTGCTGGCGGGGGAATGGGGAGTCCCCGCCAAGGTCATCGTCTTCTCCCGGGACGAGGGCAAGCAGCACGACATGCGCCTGTCCTATCTGCAGCGCACGGTCACCACCGACGAAGTCATCTATCGCAACTTCATGAGTCGCCTGGAGTTCCGCATCGGGGACGTGCGCGACTTCAGCGCCCTGTGCTCGGCGGTCAAGGACGCGGACCTGGTCGTCAATGCCGCCGCCCTCAAGCAGGTTCCCACCTGCGAGTATTTTCCCATCGAGGCGGTGCGCACCAACTGCCTGGGTGCCCAGCACATCGTGGACGCCATCCGGCTCCACGGCTGCCCCGTTGAGACGGTGGTGGGGGTCAGCACGGACAAGGCCTGCAAGCCCACCAACCTGATGGGCCTCACCAAGGCCGTGCAGGAGCGCATCCTCATCGCGGCCAACATCCTCTGCCCGACCACGCGCTTCGTGGGCGTGCGCTACGGCAACATCATGGCCAGCCGCGGCAGCGTCATCCCCCTCTTCCACGAGCTGATCCGCCACGGCGAGCCCGTCACCGTGACGGATCCGCGCATGACACGCTTCCTCATCACCCTGCACCAGGCCACGGACCTGATCATGGCCGCCGTGCGCGAGGCGGGACCCGGGGAGATCTATGTGCCCCGCGCCCCGTCCTGCACCATGGAGGACCTGGCGCGCGCCCTGGTCGGGGACCGCGGCAATCCCGTGCGGGTGACGGGCATCCGGCCGGGCGAGAAGGTCCACGAGATCATGGTGAGCGAGGAGGAGTCCCACCACACGGTGCGGCGCGGCCCCTACTACGCCATCCTGCCCATGCTGCCGGAGCTGCGCCGGGAGGGCGATTTCACCCGCGCCCTGGACGGCGAGTACAGCAGCGGCGCGACGCCCGTCGGCCTGGACGGGGTGGTGGAGATCCTGGGGGCCAACCAACTGCTCCTGGACGGCGAGGTGCCGCTGGCCGAGGGCGGGGAGCTGCTGCGATGAAAGTGATGACCGTGGTGGGCACGCGGCCCGAGTTGATCCGCCTCTCCCGGGTCATCGTCCGCCTGGACGCCTGTCTGGACCACGTGCTGGTGCACACGGGCCAGAACCATGACTATGAACTGAACCAGATTTTCTTCGATGAGCTGGCCCTCCGCCGCCCGGACCACTTCCTGGCGACGGATCCTTCCAGCCTGGGACGGATGATCGGGACCCTCTTCATCCAGTTCGAGGGGGTGCTGCGCCGGGAGCGGCCGGACGCCCTGCTCGTCCTGGGGGACACCAACAGCGCCCTGTGCTGCGTGCTGGCCCGCCGCCTGCGCATTCCCGTCTTCCACATGGAGGCGGGCAACCGCTCCTTCGACCTCAACGTCCCCGAGGAGGTGAACCGCCGGCTGGTGGACCATGTCTGCGACGTCAACCTGGTCTACACCGAACACGCCCGGCGCAACCTGCTGGCCGAGGGCTTGCCGCCACGCCAGGTGCTGCTCACGGGCAGCCCCATGCTCGAGGTGCTGGAGCACTATCGTCCGCTGATCGAGGCCAGTCCCGTGCTGGACGAACTGGGCCTGACGCCCGGCGGCTACCTGCTGGCCAGCCTGCACCGCGAGGAGAACGTGGACAACCGTCGCGGCCTGGAAGGTGCCCTGGCGGCATTGGGGGCCGCCGCACGGGAATTCGGGCGCCCTGTGCTGCTCTCCACCCATCCGCGCACGGCCAAACGCCTGCAACAGCTGGGCGGCGGCGCGTTGCCGGAAGGCGTGCGGACCCACCGGCCCTTCGGCTTTCCGGCCTATGTCCGTTTGCAGGAGGGGGCCTTCTGTGTCCTGTCCGACAGCGGAACCATCAGCGAAGAGGCGGCGCTGCTGGGTTTCCCGGCGGTGACGCTGCGCCATTCCATGGAGCGGCCGGAGGCCCTGGACGGGGGCAACATCGTGCTCTGCGGCCTGGAGGAGGATGTGGTGCTGCGGGCCTTGCGCCTGGTGACGGATGCCGGCGCCGCCCCGGGACGCCAGGTGCCCGAGGCCTACCAGGTGCGCGATGTCTCGGAACGCGTGGCGCGCATCATCACCGGCCTCACGCCCCTCCTGCATCGGTGGAACGGCATTGAAGTCCAGGACCTCCAGTAGCCCCCTGCACATCCTGGTCGTGAGCGAGCGCTTCCACCCGGAGGAGTTCCGCGTCAACGACCTGGTGCGGCATCTGGCGGGGCGCGGCCACCAGGTGCGCGTGCTCACCCAGATCCCCAGCTATCCCCACGGCCGGGTCTTCGACGGCTGGCGCAACCGCGGGGTGGACGGCGAGGTTTGGGCGGGGGCGCGGGTCACGCGCGTGCCCACCGTGACCGGCTACGAGGCCAGCCTGCGGCGCAAGCTGCTCAACTACCTGGCTTTTGCCTGGCGCGGCAGTCGGGCGGCCCTGGCCGGTGCGCGGCCGGATGTCGTCCTCTCCTTCCAGACCGGCCCCCTGACCAGCGCCTTGCCGGCCGTGCTGCTGGCCCGTTGGCGCGCCGTGCCCTTTGTCATCTGGACGCAGGACCTGTGGCCGGACAGCGTCTGGGCTTACGGCTTTCGTCGCAGCGCGCCGCGGGCCGCGCTGCTCAACGCCTTCGTTCGCTTCTGCTACCGACCCGCCGCCCGCGTGCTGGTCTCCTGCGCGGGATTCCGCGACGCGCTGGCCCCCTTCCTGCCGGCGGGACGGCAGGCGGAGTTCGTCCCCAATTGGGCCGACGAGCCCCCCGCCCGGACCGAACCCCGACCCTGGGCGCGGGACGACCGCCTGCACCTCGTCTTCGCCGGGAACCTGGGCAAGGTCCAGAACCTGGACCGCCTGCTGGACGCCTGGGCCGGCCTGCCGGCACCCACGGCGGCGCGCCTGCGCCTGCATCTGGTGGGGGATGGCTCCCACGCCGCCCACCTGCGCCGGCGCGTGGAGGGGGAGGGACTGCCCGGCGTGGACTTCCATGGCCGCATCCCGGCGGCGGAGATGGGGCCGGTCTACGCCGCCAGCGACGGCCTGCTGGTGAGTCTGGACGACCAGCCCATCTTTCGGCTGACCGTGCCCTCCAAGTTCCAGAGCTGCCTGGCGGCGGGCAAGCCCATCCTCGCCGTCGCCGGCGGGGAGTTGCAACGCGTGGTGGCGGACGAGGGGCTGGGACTGACCGCCCATCCGGGTCGCGTGGAGGAGATTCGCGCCATGGTGACCGCCTTCGCCACCTTGTCCCCGGAGGAGCGGGCGGCCATGGGATCCCGGGGACGAGCGCTGTTGGAGCGGGACTACCGCCGGGAGGCCATTCTGGCGACGCTGGACGGCGTGCTGAGAGGGGCGGTGGGGAGACCATGAGCGCCCTGAAGTCCATCTGGGGAAAGTTGTGTCACGCGGCGCGCCGGGTGGTGGATCGCCAGCTGTGGCTATACATCCGGCACGAGGGAGCGCCACCGGCGGTGCAGCCGCTGCCGGATGGCTACCACGAGGTGCGCGGTGAGGAACTGCGTGGCGGCTATCGGGACTACGCCCGACGCAACCGGCGTGTGGCCGAGCGGCTGGCCGACCCTCGCCAGGCCGGGCTGGGCGTCCGCTGCGGCGACGGCCTGGTCTACGACACCTGGATCTGGCGCGGGGCCTACGACGAGCCCAACACGGGCCTTCGGCTGGACCCCGGCCCCGGCGGCGGCGTGCTGCTGGACTCGTGGACCGCACCGGAGCACCGGGGCCGCGGTTTGCATGGGCGCATGCTGGAGCGCCGGCTGGCGGAGGCGGCGCGGCTGGGTCTGGCTCCCCTGGACGGACTGGTCCACCTGGGCAACGCGCCCGCGCTGCGTGCCCAGCGGGCGGCGGGGGCCCGGGCCCTGGAGCGCATCACCATCATCAAGGTGCTGGGCTGGCGCATGGTGCGCCGCCGGCCCGTGGAGTGGCATGAGCTGGATCTGTGAGGAGTGGCCCCTGCCCTTGGCCGGGGATTGCGCGGATGCCTGGGATCGTCTGGCGGAGGACGGTGTGCACCCCCACATCCAGACCACCCGGTGGTGGGTGGAGGTCTGGCTGGAGCACTTCGCCTCGGACGGGGTCCGGGTGCTGGCCTTCCGCCGGGATCGCGACGTGCGCGCCTTGTTGCCGATGTGGGAGCGCCGGGAGCGTGACCCCCGCTCCCCCGTCTCGCACCGGGTGCTCAGCCCCGCGGGCGACGGCTTCACCGACGCCCTGCCCTTGCTGGTGCGGGACGGCGACGGCGAGGCGATGGAGCAGGTGGCGGCCTGGTTGGACGACGCGTCCCGGCGTGTCCATGAAGCCCGGCTCCTGCCCCTCATCGAAGGGACGGCCTCCTTTCCCCTGGCGGAGCGGCTCGCAGGCCGGGGCTGGGAGCGGCAGCGGGTGGAGGGCAATCCGCTCCTCGACCTCTCCCCTGGCTGGGAGGCGCTGGAGAGAGCGGTGGGCAAAAACCTGCGCCACGATGTGGCCAAGAAGAAGCGACGGCTGGCGGAGGTCGGGCACGTGGTGGAGCTGACGCTGGAGACCTGCTGCGACACGACGCTCCTGGCCGGGCTGACGGAGCTGTCGCGTCTGCGCTTCCAGGCCGAGGGCCACAAGAGTTCGTTGCTGGATCCGGCCCGCCGCGCCTTCATCGGGAAGGTGGGGCGCTTGGCCACGGAGCGGGGCGCCTTTGCGTGTTACACCTGCCGGGAAGAGGGCGGGCTGGTGGCCTACCGCCTGGGCTTTCTGCACCGGGGTGCCTTCTTCGACTGGATCACCAGCTACGACCCGGCCTTCTTTCCCTTCTCCATCGGCAAGCTGATGCTCTGGGATGTGGTGGAGGATCTGTGCCGCCGGGGCGTGACCCGCCTGGATTTCATGGCCGGCGAGGAGGACTACAAGCTCAAGTGGAATCCGGAGGTGCGCGGCATGTGGCGCCTGCGCCACCGTCGTCCCGGGCCGGTGAACGCCCTGCGCGACGGAGTGCGGGCCCTGGGACGGATGAAGGCCGCATGGAAGCTCTGACCGCGCTGCGCGTGGCCCGCTGGCCCGGCGGGGCCGCCGCGCCCCTCAACCTGATGGTGGACGACCTGGCGGACGTGTGGATCCCGGCGCCGGGCTGCCGTGGCCGCGAGCGGGACTGGGGAAACCTGGGCCGTGGTCCAGATTCGGCCTGGCGCTTTGTGGAGCGCACCCTGCTGGAGCCCTTCCCGGACTTGCGCATCAGCCTCTTCATCCCGGTCAATCGCCAGCCCCTCGCGTCCCCGCCGGCGGGGTCGCGCTTCCACTCCATCGCCCAGCGGCCGGAGATGGTGGAATTCCTGCGCGGGTTGGAGGCCCACCCCCGGGTGGAGTGCTGCTACCACGGCAAGGACCACTTCCGCGGGGAAGGCGCTGCCCGTGATCAGGAGTTCCGCACCTTTTCCAGCGTGGAGGAGGCGGTGGCGGAGACGCGCCGCGGGCTGGAGATCTGGGACCGCGTGTTCATGCGTCCGCCTGTGGGCGGCAAGTACCCGGGCTACGCCAGCAACGAGCACTCCGACGAGGCCGTGGCCGCCTGTGGATTTCGCTGGTGGTGCCCACGGTTCAACCGCTCCCAAATCCAGGACACGGACACCCAATGCTCCGAGCTGACACCCGGCTGGCGGGCCGGCGGGGCGTGGCTTGAGTTGCCCACCACCCTGGCCGGGAACGTGCTGCCTCCCTACTTGCGGGAGGAGATGGAGCGCTGGCCCCTGCGCTGGCGGCAGAGACAAGTTCTGCGGCGCACCTGGCTGCGGCAATGCCTCCAATTGGAGGAGGCCGGGCTTCCACTCACCATCCAGGAGCACATCGCCCCCAGTCGCGAGGACGGTCGCCGCCAGCGCAACAACCTGCAGGACGACCAATCCGCGGTGACCTGGCTGTTGCGGCGGCTGGCGAATCGATCCCACTGGCACGCACATCCCAGCGAAATCGCCGACCACTGGCGATTGAGGGAGCGGGTGCGCCTGCACCTCATGGCCGGCACGCTGCGCCTGGAAGGGTCTGCCGTTGACCGGCTGGATCGTCTGGAGCTGGAAGTGCGGAATCCCCGCCTGGCCGCCTTGCGCGGCAGAGACGGACAGGTCCACCGCGTGCGGGACACGGCCCGTGGTCGCTTCGTCGCTTTGCCCCTGCCCCTGTCGTGTGACACTTACCACCTGGAGGAACGCGTGTGAAGCAGGTCTTCAAGACCAAGGAGCAGCGCATGGTGGTGCGCGAGGTGCCCCGCCCGCGGGTCGATGCCGGGCAGGTGCTGGTGCTGAACGAGTTCAGCCTGATCAGCGCGGGCACGGAGACCGGCGGCCTGGTGCTGCCCGGCGACCTGCGCGGGCAGCTGCAGGTGCGTCGGGACCTGCTGCGCAAGGGACTCAAGGCTGTGCGCAACAACAGCCTGCGCGACCTCTGGCGCAAGGCCGCCCACGTGGACAACATCGCCCAGGCGGTGGGATACAGCAGCGCGGGCCGTGTGCTGACCGTCGGCCTGGGTGTGCAGGACCTGCGGCCGGGGGACCGGGTCGCCTGCGCCGGATCGGGCATCGCCGCCCACGCCGAGGTGGTGGCCGTGCCGCGCCTCCTGGTGGCGCCGGTGCCCGAGGGGGTTCCCACCCGCGACGCCGCCTGGACTACCGTGGCCAGCATCGCGCTGCAGGGAATCCGCCAGGGCGGGCCGCGCCTGGGCGAGGTGGTGGTGGTGACGGGCCTGGGCCTCATCGGCTTGCTGGCCGTGCAACTGCTGGCGGCCAACGGTTGCCGCGTGGTGGGGCTGGACCTGCTGCCCAGCCGCCTGGAGGCGGCGCTGCGCTGCGGGGCGGAGCTGGCCCTGCCCGCCGACGACGCGGGCGTGGCGGAGGCCGTGCGGCGTCTGAGCGGAGGCCTGGGCGCGGATCTCGTGCTGCTTGCGGCAGGAACGTCCTCGAGCCGCCCGCTGGCCCAGGCGATGGAGCTGGTGCGCAAGCGTGGTCGGGTGGTGGTGGTGGGCGCGGTGGGGATGGATGTGCCGCGCAGCCCCTTCTACGAGAAGGAGGTGGAACTGCGCATCGCCTGCTCCTACGGACCCGGCCGCTACGACCCGGATTACGAGCAGCGCGGTCGCGACTATCCCCCGGCCCATGCCCGGTGGACGGAAAACCGCAACCTGCAGGCCGTGCTGGAGCTGATGCGCTCCGGACGCCTGCGCCCCGACCTGCTGGAGCCGCGCGTCTACCCCGTGGAGCAGGCCGTGCAGGCCTTCGACGGCATCAAGGGCGAACCGGAGACACACCTGGCCGTGCTGTTGCAATACCCGGCGCTCGCGGCGGAGGACCCTCTTCCGCTGCCGATGGTGGTGGCGCGGGAGGGGAGGCTGGGCCTGGCCGTGATCGGGGCGGGGGGCTTCTGTGCCCGCGTCCATCTGCCCGTGCTGGCCGCCCTGTCCCAGGTGGAACTGCGCGGTCTGGTCGCCCGCGGGGGCTTCACCGCCGGCAAGCTGGCCGCCGAATTCAAGGTGCCCTGGTCGGGAACGGACCCTGCCCCCCTGCTGGCCGACGCGGGGGTCCAGGCCGTGCTCATCGCCACGCGCCATGACAGCCACGCCGAGCTCTGCCTGCAAGCGCTGGCGGCCGGCAAGCATGTCTTCGTGGAGAAACCCGCCGCCATCCGCCGGCAGGAGGTCGAGGCGCTGGAGAGGGCACTTGCTCCCGGCCAGCAGGTCTTCCAGGTGGGCTACAACCGGCGCTTCGCTCCATTGGCACGACGCCTGCGCGACGGGATCCTGACACGCGGCGGACCCCTCTTCATCACCTACCGGATCAATGCCGGCCGCATTCCGCCCGCCTCCTGGGTGCAGCAACGCGGCGAAGGAGGCGGCCGCCTCATCGGCGAGGGCTGCCACTTCATCGATTTCTGCTCCTTCCTGGCCGGCGCACAGCCGGAGGAGGCCGCGGTCCGCGCCCTGCCCGCCCTGGCGGCCAGTCCGGGTGTGGTCGACCAGTTCGCGCTCACGCTGTCCTATCCCGACGGCAGCCTGGCCCAGATCCAATACCTGAGCGAAGGCGGCCCCGGCCTGGAGAAGGAACGCATTGAAGTGCATGCCGGCGCGACGAGCTGGATCCTCGAGGACTTCCACCGCCTGGTCCACCACGACGCCAAGGGAGGTGCGCGCAGCTGGGAGCAGGCCGACAAAGGCCACGCGGCGGGGCTGACAGCCTTCCTGCAGGCCGCCCGGGGAGAAGCCCCGCCCGCCATGTCACCGGAGGAGGCCCTGGGCGCCACCCGCATCGCCATCGAACTGCAGGACTGGCTGGACGGCGTGGGAGAGGAGGAGTCATGCTGACACGCCTGTTGAAGCGGGCCTCCGCCGCCTGGGAGCGCCTGCGCTTCACCCCCCTGGAGCGCTACCGCCGCCGGGGTCTGCGCGCGCCGGCCTGGCTTCCCGTTTTCAACGCCAGCATCGCCGAGCCCCATCTGACGGAGATCGGTGAGAACGTCTGGCTCACGGCGGGGACCCTGCTGCTGAACCACGACGGGGCCATCGCCATGCTCAACCGGGCCGGGCGCACGGACCTGGTCAATGTGGTGGGACGCATCGTCATCGAGGACGACGTGTTCGTGGGCACGCGGGCGGTGATCATGCCAGGGGTGCGCGTGGGACGAGGCAGCGTGGTGGCGGCGGGGGCGCTGGTCACCCGGGACGTGCCGCCGGACAGCGTGGTGGGCGGAGTGCCCGCCAAGGTGATCTGCTCCGTTGAGGACTACCTGGCCGAGTACTCCCAACCCGGACGCGTGCTGGAAGCGGAGGACGAGGGCGCGATCCGCCAGACGGTGTCCGCCTGGGCGCGATCGGGGACGGACGGCAAGGTGGCCCTGCGGCTGCGACGGGGCAAGACCCGCCTCACGAGCTGAAGTCCCCGGTCAGCCAGGCCAGCGCCCCGCGGACTCCGCGCCGGGCCACCAGCCTGCCCGCCGGCATCAGGACCACCGCGGCCGCCAGTGCGCTCAACGTCAGCGGGTGCCAGCCGGCCCATGCGCCCATCGCAAAGAAGGACCCCTGCAGCAGGGCTAGGGGCAGGCCGGCAAACTCCGCTTTCAGCAAGCGGCCGTGGGGCACTCCGAGCAGACGGGCGAGGACGTGCTGCTGCCCCAGCTGGATGACCAGCCGGGTCGCCACCAAGGCCCCCGCCACCGCCAGGATGCCCCAGCGGGCGCTGATGGCCACGGCGGCCACGTTGAGCGGCGCGGCCAGAAAGACCCAGGCCAGCACCACATCGCTGCGGCCCAGGGCTTGAATGACCGCGTTCATGCTGCGGCCCATGGTCTGCACCACCGCCAGCGCGCAAAAGACCTGCATCACCGGCACCACCCCGTCCCAGCGGTGGGTCAAGAGCAGGGGCGCCACCCACTCCAAGGAGGCGGCGACCAGGGTCATGACCGGGAACATCAGCCAGGACATGCCGCGCAGCACCCGCGCATAGGCCCGCGCCACGCGGGCCGGATCATCCTGGATGCTGGCGTAGGCGGGAAAGAGCACGCGGTCCAGCACGGCGGCCAGGTTCTGGCTGGGCAGGCGGGTCAGGCGGAAGCCCAATTGGTAGAGCCCCAGATCCCGCGCGCCGATCCAGCGGCCGATCACCACCGCGTCGATGTTCTTGCCGGCGAAACCCACCACCCCGGCCAAGGCCAGCTTCCACGAGTAGCGCATCACAGGAAGCACCTGCCGCAGCGGAGCCGGCCGGTGGCGCGGGATCCAGGGCAGCAGGCTGAGGGCCAGGATGGCCGGTTCCGCCAGTGAAAGGACCACCAGGCTGTAGACACCCCACCCGGCGTGGGCCGCCGCCAGGGCCAGCAGCCCGCTCACCACCGTGGCGGGCACCGCCCGCCGGGCGACGATTTCAAAGTGCAGATCCTTCTCCAGGGCCGCGCGCGGCACCACGATGCCGATGGAGAAGAGGAAGGTCAGGGCCAGGAGGCGCAGGATGTCGGACAGGCCGTCCAGCCGGTACCAGGCCGCGATGGCCGGCGCGGCCAACAGGAGGGTCAAGGCGGCGCTGCTGGCCAGGAGGGCGTGCAGGCGGAAGAGAGTGGACAACTCCCCGGGCGAGGCCCGGCGGCCGGCCTGGATCAGGCCGTCGCCAAGCCCGAAGGTGGCCAGGATCTGCAGAAAGTTCACGCAGAGCAGGCCAAGCCCCAGCAGGCCGTAGTCGTCCGGCGCCAGCACGCGCGCCAGGAGGATGGAGAAGAGGACACGGCTGAGCTGGCTGCCCGCCTGCTGCCCGAAGGCCCAGCCCAGTCCGGCCAGGCTTCGCTGGCGCAGACTCTCAGCCATCCATGACCGTCGCGTAGGCCTGCGCCAGGCCGGCCCATCCGTCCTGGCCGGAACGAGGTGGCGGGGCGGGATCGGCGAGCACCTCCCGGCAGCGCTGGAGGAGGTGGGCAGGGTCCCGCGAACGGAAGGTCGCCACGCCAGCGGGCCGCGGCACGGCGTCGCTGGCGAGGGTCCGGCACCCGACGTGGAGCGCCTCGCGCAGGGAGATGCTGTCGCCATCCGTGGTGGTGGGCCGCACCAACAGGTCGCTTCGGCGCAGCAGGGCCGTGAAGTCGATGCTCTCCCTCACGATGAGGAGGTCCCTCTCCAGACCGAGGTCGGCAAGTTTCGCCTGGCATTGTTCCAGATAGTCCGGCAGGCCCGTCTCCGGCAGGACGAAGACCAGGCCGGCCCGGGTGTGCCAGGTGCGCAGCTGGTGCATCAGGTCGATGAGCAGGTCCAGGCCGTAGAGATCCTGCCCCTGCAGAATACGCAGACGGAAGGCGCTGGCCGCCAGGATCGGTCCATGCCCGCGCAGGAAGTCCTCGACGCCGTCCGGAAGGGTGGCGGTCTCAGCGCGAGGCGGGTCCAGGTAGGCGTACTGGACCCGCAGGCGGGCGGCGGGGGCGCCGTGCTCCAGGCACCGGCTGCGCACCTCCTCGCTGACGGCCACGATCCCCGAAGCCCACTTGAGGGCCGTCCGGGCCAGGCGTCGAGTGCGAGCGCTACCGGGATCCCGGAAACTGTGCATGGTCAGCAGGACGGGCAGACCGAGCCAGCGGCCCAGCACGGCGCAAAGAAAGCGCACGCGCCAATTGCCGCTATGCACGTGCACCAGGCGGAATCCCGCCAGCCGGGCGGCAAGCAGGGCCTTGGCCAGCTGCAGGGGCAGGCGCCGGGGTGGAATGCGGCCGTCGTCCAGCAGGCGCCAACGATGACCCTCGGCCTCCAGTCGAGCCGTCAGTCTCTGCACATGGATCGATACGCCCCCGACGGGTGGGGGGAGGCATCCCACCAGGAAGATGGCCGGCGGGTTGCGGCTGACGATGGGAGCTCCCATCAGGACAGGGCTGAGCGCAGGATTCGACCCACCTCCGCCACCTGCTCCCGCGTCAGCTCCGCGTACATGGGCAAGCTGAGGATCTCGCCAGCGAGGCGCTCCGTCACCGGGAAGTCCCCGGCCTGGTAGCCCAGTTCCGCCGCCGCCGGCTGCAGGTGGACGGGGCGCGGATAGTGCAGGCCGCAGCCGATTCCCGCCTGCTGCAGACGGGCCATCAGGGCATCGCGGCTGATGCCGGACTCCGGCGTCACGCGGATGACGAACAAGTGGTAGACATGGCGGCGGCCGGGCAACTCCTGCGGACAAAGGAGGCCGGGCAGGCCGGCCAGCTCCTCCCGGTACCAGGCGGCCACCTGGAGACGGGCCTCCGTCCAGGCTTCCAGATGGCGCAGCTTGACGCCGAGGACGGCCCCCTGCAGGCCCTCCAGCCGGTAGTTGTGGCCCCACTCGGTGTGCAGGTACTTCTCGGGCATGCCGTGGTCGCGCAGGCGGCAGATGCGCCGCCAGAGGTCCTCGTCGTTGGTGAGCACGGCGCCGCCCTCGCCGTAGGCTCCCAGGTTCTTGCCCGGGTAGAAACTGAATGCGGCGGCGCGTCCATGCTGCCCGGCATGCCCGCCCTCGAAGGTGGCGAGGTGGGCCTGGGCGGCATCCTCCAGAAGCAGGAGGCCGTGGCGGCGGGCGATCTCCGCGAGCGGGGCCAGATCGGCGCACTGGCCGTAGAGGTGGACGGGAAGGAGGGCGCGGGTGCGCGGCGTGAGGGCCGCCTCCACGCGCTCCGGGTCCAGGTTGAAGTCCTCCTCGCGCACGTCGGCCAGGCGGGGCCGGGCGCCGGCCAGCTTGATCCCGCCCGCCGTCGCCATGAAGGTGTTGGCGGCGGTGAGCACCTCGTCGCCGGGTCCGATGTCCAACCCCCACAGCATGAGATGCAGGGCCGCCGTGCCGCTGTTGCAGGTGGCGCAGAAGCGGACCCCGTGGGCGGCGGCGAAGGCCTCCTCGAAGGCGCGGACGGTGGGACCCGTCACGAACTCGGTCCGGGCGAGGATGCCGGCAATGGCTTCGTCGATCTCGGGTTTGATGCTCTGGTATTGGATCTTCAGATCAAGGAAGGGGACGGGCATGACAGCTCCGTGCTGATGGTCCCCCGGCGGCCGCCCCGGCCGCTCGGGCAGGCGGAAAGGTGGCGATTGGGCGCGGCTTGGAGAAACCGGGGCCTTCATCCGACCTTGACCACAGTTATCGCTATCGCTATCGCTATCGCTATCGCTATCGATATCGATATCGTGATCGAGATTGTTTCTCGGCTTGCAGTCAGACTCACAGTCTATAAGTGGCTTCGCGCATGGACATTGGTCTGAGGGCCGAACCCGGAATCGATACCGATATCGATATCGATATCGAGATCAGTACCGAAAGCGATAGCGAAGAAGAGTGACACTGTCCGGTCGACCAGCGAGGTGATCATGAGATTCGGCGTGGTGGGGCTCGGCTACTGGGGACCCAATCTGGTGCGCAATTTCCAGGCCCTGCCCGACGTGGAGGAGCTCTGGATCACCGACCTCGACGAGGGGCGCCGCACCGCCGCCGCCCGGCGATTTCCCGGAACACGGGTGGCCGCCGGCTTCGAGCAGATGCTCGGGCAAGGGCTGGACGCCGTGGCGCTGGCCACGCCCCTCTCCACCCATTTCGACTTGGGACGGCTGGCCCTGGAGGCGGGCTGCCACCTGCTGGTGGAGAAGCCCTTCACGGAAAGCGCCGCCCAGGCCCGCGAACTGATCGGACTGGCCCGGGGCAAGGGCTTGACCCTGATGGTGGACCACACCTTCCTCTACACCGGGGCCGTGCGCAAGATCCGCGAGCTGGTGGACGGCGGCGAACTGGGCCGCCTGCTTTACTTCGACAGCGTGCGCGTCAACCTGGGCCTCTTCCAGCACGACACCAACGTGGTGTGGGACCTGGCGCCCCACGACCTCAGCATCTGCGACCACCTGACGGGGGTGGAGCCCCAGGCCGTGCAGGCCTGCGGCGCCCGCCATTACTACCAGCACGAGGATCTGGCCTACCTGACGGTCTTCTATCCGGACCAGCTCATCGCCCACTTCCACGTCAATTGGATCGCCCCCGTCAAGGTGAGGCGCATCCTCATCGGCGGCGACCGCCACATGGTCGTGTACGATGACATGGAGCCCAGCGAGAAGATCAAGGTGTACGACCGCGGCGTGGAACTGACCCGGCCCGAGGAGATCTGGCGCACGCTGGTCAGCTATCGCACGGGGGACATGCGCGCGCCGCGCCTGGACGGCGGCGAGGCGCTGGCGGGCATGGCCCGTGACTTCCTGGCCGGCATCCGCACGGGCGCCGAACCCCTCTGCGGCCCGGCCCACGCCCTGCGCGTGACGCGCATGCTGGAGGCCGCCGAGCACAGCCTGCGCCAGGGCGGCCGCCGGGTGGAGCTGGCTGAGCTGTCGTAGGGGAGTTCACCTGGAGAAAGGAATGGCCGGATGGAGGCTTATACGAGGATCGCGCCGGACGTCAAGCTGGGCGAGGGGGTCAGGATCTTCTGCTTTGTCAACCTCTACGGCTGCGAGATCGGCGATGGGAGCAAGGTGGGCGCTTTCGTGGAGATCCAGAAGGGCGCGCGCATCGGCCGCAACTGCAAGATCAGCAGCCACACCTTCATCTGCGAGGGGGTGGAGATCGGCGACGGCGTCTTTGTGGGCCACAACGTCTCCTTCATCAATGACCGGCGCCCCCGCGCCACGCGGGCGGACGGCTCGCCCCAGACCGAGGAGGACTGGACCCTGGAGCGCACGAGGGTGCTGGCGGGAGCCTCCATCGGCACTGGTTCCACCATCCTTTGCGGCGTGACGATCGGCCGGGACGCGATGGTGGGGGCGGGCAGCGTGGTGACGAAGGACGTGCCCGACGGCGCCGTGGTGGCCGGCGTGCCCGCCCGCCCCGTCAAGGGTCGGACCGGATGAGAGATCCCTTTCGCTTGCCGGCGGCGGGGGGCGATGGCAGGCTCAGCCTGCTGCTGGCCCAACTGGAGGAGGGCCGGCGACGGACCCTGCGCGTCGTGGCGGCGGTGCCGCCCGAGCGTCTGCATTGGTCCTCGCCCCAGTTCCCCAACAGTCTGGCCGCCCACCTGGCCCACTTGGCCGCCATCGAGCTGGACTGGCTCTACTGCGACCTGCTGGGCCGGGAGATTCCCGCCGAGGCACTGGCGCTGCTGCCCATCGCGGATGTCCTGGACCCGGACGGACGGCTGGCCCGGGCCGGGACCGCCACCCTGCCGGAATTGCTCGCGGCGTTGGAGGAGTCCCGCTCGCGGCTTGTGACGGAATGCCTCCGCCTGCGGGAGGATGGACTGGGAGAGCTGGTCCTGGGACTGGAAGGGGCGGCGGCCCCGGACTGGATCCTGACGCACCTGCTGCAGCACGAGGCGGAGCACCGCGGCGTCATGCGCCGCATGGCGGCGTCCTGGGCGGACTGATGCCCCGGGATGATCCGCGGCCTGCCTGCAGGAAGTGGGCAGAATCTACCAGGGAGTCCGACACTTCGTCCGACTCCTGTCCCAGCATCTTGACAATCCCACGACCTGAGTCCATGATCACCGCGATCAATCACCCCGAGAATGGATCGTAAGCTGGATGTATGTATGGATGACCGGGGAGGAAGTGGCCTGGTCAAGCCAGATCTGTCCATGTCAGTGAGCGCTTGCGCCGCCCCCATCCCCGGTCGGGGGGCAAAGGTTAGCCAGGTGTCGGACGAAGTGTCGGACACCTGTCCGCAGACTGGCACAGGCCATAGGATTCACAACAAACCCGGTGACGACCTGATGCCCCATGCCTGTAGCACCGGACAGCGGGATGCTGGCACCCAAGGTCTGGCCACACCTGATTCACAGCCCATGTGAGAAAACGCCGGGGCCAAGCCCCGGCGTCGCAGCAGTTGTAACCGATCCCCCGCAGAGGACCGGGTGACCGGTGACTTCATGACTCACCGGCGAAGTGCTCATCGGCAAAGCTGTGGGACAACTTGAGTGAGGGATGGGGGGCGCCGTCTCCCCGCACATGATTGGGCCTGTCGATCCGGCGCCTTCACCGGACTGCATGGTCAGCTTTGCTACATTCCATCATGTATTTCACGCTGTTGGGACCCGCCGGCGACCATGCCGCCCATTGCCGCCACTTGAGCGCGGGGCAGGCCGGTCTGTTGCTGGATGCCGGCCTGGATCCCATCATCGAGGGACGTGCCGCCCTGCCCGACCTCAGTCTGCTGGACCGCCACCAGGACTACTACCCCGTCCACGCCATCCTGATCAGCCATGCCCACGTGGACCACATGGCCGCCCTGCCCGTGCTGGCCGCCCGCTGGCCCGAGGCCGTCATCCTGTGCACGGAGGCCACCTGGCGCCTGACCCGCCTCCAGCTGTGCCGGCACGCCACCCTGTGGGCCCAGGCCTGCGAGGCGGGCGACAGCGCGGAGGAGCCGCTCTACGGACCAGCCGACGTGCAGGACCTGGACCACCGCCTGCGCTTCGTGGAAAAGGGCGTGCGCATCAATCCCGTGGCGGCCGATCCCGGCCTCTTCCTCACGCCCCTGGATGCCGGGCACATCCTGGGCAGCGTCAGCTGGCTGATTGAAGTGGAGGGTCGATCCCTTTACTATACGGCGGACATCTGCGGGCGGCCGCAAAGCGTCATCCAGGGCGCGATCTACCCGCCCGGCGCCGATGTGGTGGTCAGCGAGAGCACGGTGGCCTGGAGCAAGCAGCACGCCACCCTCTCCCGGCGGGACGAGATCGAACGGCTGGCCGCCGGCATCCGCGAGGTGGCCGGCGTGGGCGGTTCCCTGCTCATGCCCGTCTTCAACATGGGCCGGGCCCAGGAACTGCTCTACATCCTGCACAGCCTGAAACGCAAGGGCCGCATCCCCCCCTTGCCCGTCTACCTGGGCCGCCGGGCCTGGGAGATCGCCCAGCTCTACGACCAGTTCGCCGCCCACGACCGCCGCTTGCTGCCGGACTTCCAGTTCGTGGAGACGATGGTGGACATCCTCGATCTGGACGAGGATGAGGTGGACCTGTCCGGCTCGCGCATCTTCCTGGTGCCCTCCGGCATGATGCAGCCGCACAGCGCCTCTTGGCGCCTGGCCCGCCAGCTGCTGCCCTTGCCGCTGCACGCCATCTTCTTCGTGGGACATGCCGCGGGCGGCAGCTTCGCCAAGCAGGTGTTGCAGTCCGCCCCCGGCGAGCAGCTGGACTTCGCCGGCGTGGCCCTGCCGCGCCATTGCCGCATCGAGAGCTACCTCTTCTCCTCGCATTCCAGCCTGCCCGAACTGCTGGACATGCTGCGGCGCGTGGCCCCTTCCCACCTGGTGATGCTGCCCGGGCGCAAGGATTCCGCCCGCCGCCTGGGCTGGGCCGCCCTGGAGCAGGATCCCGGCCTGGTCGTCGAGGAGGCGCTGCCCGGGCAGGAGATGGACCTCTCGGCCCGATGAGCCTGCTGCACCCCACGCTCTCCCGCCAGGTGATCCGCCTGGCCGTCCCTGTCGTCATCTCCCAGCTCAGCCAGACCGTGGTGGGCATGGTCGACACGATGATGGTGGGCCGCCTGGGCGTGGTGGCCCTCGGCGCCACCGGGCTGGCCGGCCTCGCCGTGTGGATGGTGATGGGAGCCGTGGGGCATCTTGCCACGGGAACCCAGATCCTCACGGCCCGCCGCACGGGCCAGGAGGACCACCAGGCGGCGGGGCGGGCCCTCGCCTCGGCCCTCCAGGCGGGACTGCCGCTGGCCCTGGCGCTGACCGGCCTGCTCTTCCTCATCTACCCTGTCTACTACGGTCTGGTGCTGCAGGGGCCGGAAGATCCGCTCTACCAGCCCTGCCTTCACTACTCGCTGTGGCGGATCAGCGGCCTGGTGCCCTTCGTCGTCATCTCCGCGTTGCGGGGTTTCTACAACGGCGTGGGCGACACGAAGCAGCACATGCGCGTGGCCATCGCCATCAACCTGCTCAACATCCCGTTGAACTGGATCTTCATCTTCGGCCGGCTGGGCGCCCCCGCCCTTGGGGCGCCGGGAGCGGGATTGGCCTCCCTGCTGGCCACCACCGCCGGCTGCGGCCTCTTCCTGTGGCAGGCCTACCGCACCGGTTTGCGGGACCGCTGGGGATTCCACTGGCGCATGGTCCTGCGGCGCGCCGCCCATGCCGCGGAGGGTCCCGCCCACCTGCTGCGCCTGGCCGCGCCGGCCGCCGCCCAGGCCTTCCTCGTGCTGGCGGGCTTCACCTTCTTCATTGCCATGATGCGACACGTGGGGATGGTGGAGGTGGCGGCCACCAATGTGGTCTTCACCATCCTGTCCTTTTCCTTCATGCCGGGTTTCGGCATCGGCATCGCGGCCAGCACCCTGATCGGGCAGTTGATGGGGGCGGGCCGGCCCGAGGAGGCGAAGCGGGCGGGCTGGGAGGCCCAGAAGCTGGGCATGCTGCTCATGAGCGGACTGGGCCTTGTGTTCATCCTGGCGCCCGACCCGCTCATGTCGCTCTTCACCAGCGATCCGGCCGTGCATGAAGCCGCCCGCTGGCCCCTGCGGCTGCTGGGGCTCTTCCAGGCCCTGGACGCCCTGGGCATGACAACGGCGGGCTGCCTGGAGGGCGCGGGGATGACCGCCTTTGTCATGCGCGTGGACGTGGGTCTCAACTGGCTGGTCTTCCTGCCCGTCTCGGCTGTCATCATCTACGGCTTCAAGGGTGGCATCCTGGAAGGCTTCGCCGCGCTGGCGATCTATCTCACGGCCTACGCCTTGATCCTGCAGCGCGCCTACCGGCGCGGTGACTGGATGCGGCGGGTGGTGTGACCAGGTCGGGTGGAGGTGTTGGGCATCCTGGAAACGGCAAAGAGGAGGATTCGGGTGGCTGATTCCAGTGGAAGACCGGACGGACCGGCTGCCAGCGTGCGGCTGGGAGTGCTCCAGCTGGATCCGGAGCAGGCCCCCCCGCTCGCCCGGCTGCCCGACCGGCTGGAGGACCTGGCGGACCAGGGCGCCCGGGTCATCCTGCTGCCCGAGTTCTGGAACGCGACTTTCGACGGCGGACGCCTCGCCCGGGGGACCCTGGAGGACGAAGGGGCCTTGTCCCCCCTCCTGGCCTGGAGCGCGCGGCGGCCGGGCCTGCTGCTGTGCCCCGGGTCACTGCCCCTTCGATTGAGGGACGCTCGAACACCGGCCCTGGCCAATCGCACCTGGCTCATCCAGGATGGCCGCATCCTGGCCCGCTACGACAAGCTGCACCTCTTCGGTCCCATGGGCGAGCCGGCGTGGGTGCGGGCGGGCGACACCCCTTGCGTCGCCGATTTGGTCATGGACGGGAAGCGGTTGCGGGTGGGTCTCGCCATTTGCTACGACCTGCGCTTCCCCGAGCTCTTCCGCGACCTGGCCGCCCGCGGCGCCGAACTGGTGCTGCTCCCCGCCCAGTGGCCGCGGGCACGGCACCTGGCCTTCCATCACTTGCTGCGCGCCCGGGCCATGGAGAATGGCATCACGGTGGCGGGAGCCAACCGGCTGGGGCGCAGCGGCAACACCGCCTTCGACGGCGGCAGCGCGGCCTATGGCATGGGGGACGGGCATGTGTTCCTGGAACCGCTCTATGATCGCGAGGGGGCGGTGGTGGACCTGGACCTGGCGGCGGTGCGGCAGGAGCGCGCAGGGCTGGATGCCGTGGCGGATCGGCGCTACGGGCTTATGCCACCGGGTGGTGGAAGCGAAGCGGCGCGTGGTGGGACCGGGGCGAGTCCCTGAGGCGCTCATCCAGACAGTTTTTTTTTGCGCCCTCCCACCTCCCCCCACCCGCCCTTCGAAGGGCGTCATGGGGAGCGAGCCGCCAAACGGAAAAGCTCCAGGTCAGGTTCCCGGTCCGTGGGGTGTTTTTCGCAGGATTCAGTCCGCCACCGTTGATCGACTGGACGCTGGGGCAACCTGCAGGACCCACCCCCGACCGGATGTGTCGTCCTGGTGACAGGGCAGGGGCGGACGCCCGACCCTATGGGGTGTGCCGTCCCAGTCGATCCACCCCTTTGTTCAAGGCATGATCCGCCCCATCCCCGAGAAAGCGATCCCACAGGTCCTCCAGCAGCTCCTCCGTGGACCCGTCCACCCGCTCCCCGGCCAGCGGGGCCAGCTCCGAGGGTGCCGGACCCAGCTCGACGATCCGCACGCCGGCCCGCCAGGCCGCCACCACCACGGCCGCCACTTCCGGGGTCCGGCAGGGGGCGCCCGCCACCAGGCAGAGATCCGCCCCCAGGGTCAGGAAGCGTTTGGCCAGGCTGCCCGCATCTCCTTGTAGCAGTCCTTGCCGACCATGCCAGGCCGCCGCCCCGCTCTCCTCGTCCACCAGGAGGACGTCCTCGAAGAAGCGGGACATCTCAAGGACGATAGTCGCGCCGGGGCTCGGGAGACCGGTGGCGGGGAAAAGGCCGGGGGCGCAGAGGACGATCAGGCGCCGGCATGTCTCCAGCCGGGTGCGGAGAGCCGCCACTCCGGTGGCAGGGCCGCGTCCGCCTACCAAGAGCCCCACTTTGCCGGCAGGGGCGCCGTCCAGCTCATGCGCCGTCCACCGGCCGGATGGGCCGCCGCCAGCCCGGCCGCGAAGAGGGCCAGCTGCCCCTCCGGCAGCGGCGACGCGGCGCCATACTTGAGGTCCCCGACGAGGGGGTGCCCCAGGGCGGCGAACTGGACACGGATCTGGTGGGGGCGGCCAGTCTCAAGGCGGATCTCCACTTCAGTGGCCGGGCCGTGGCCGGGCAGGAGGCGGCGCTCCAGCAGGCGATAAGCCAGGCGGGCCTCCCGCCCCGCGGCATCCCCGGCGTCGGCCAGGCGCACGAAATTGCGGTCTCGCTCCTTGGCCAGCCGGTGCTCAAGGCGGCCTTCGGCGCGGTCGAGGGTCCCATGCAGCCAGGCCCGGTAGACCTTGCCCACGGTGCGGCGGCGGAACTGGGCGCTAAGCCGGGCGGCGGCCTGCGAGGTGCGCGCCAACAGGACAAGTCCGGCGGCGGGGCGGTCCAGGCGGTGGATCAGGCCCAGCCAGGCGCGGCCCGGCTTGTGGTAAATCCTTTCCACCCAGGCCCGACCCCAGGAGAGAAGATCCAGGTCGCCGCTCTCATCCTCCATCACCGGCATGTTGAAAGGCTTGACCAGGATCAGGAGCCGGGCGTCGCTCCACAGGACCCGGGGCGGGCTGCCTGGCCAGACGCCCACCGGCTGGTCGCCGTCCAGCTCGGGAACTGGGCGGACGAGTCCACTCACCGCCCGCTCCGCGCCGACCAGCGGGCGAAGACGCTGCAGGGCAGCTGGCGGGAGGGCAGCCCCGGACGGGCCTCCTCATCCAGGCGCAGCTCGCCCAGCTCGATTCCGTCCTCCGGCAGGTGGGCGGCCAGCAACTGTCCGATGACAGTGGCCGAGTAGCCCAGGGAGTAGGCATGGACCAGGAGGAAGTCCGCCTCGTCTCCCAGCAGGCGGCGGCAGTCGGCCAACAACGGACCCACATGCGTCTCGAAGCGGAAGACCTGGCCTTTGGGGTCCCGGCCGTAGGCGGGCGGGTCCAGCAGGATGCCGTCATAGCGGCGGCCGCGCTTCAGCTCGCGGCGCAGGAAATCACCCGCGTCGTCGGTGATCCAGCGCAGGGCCGCCTCGCCCAGGCCGGAATGGGCCTGGTTGCGCCGTGCCCAGGCCACCACCTCCCGCGCGGCGTCCACGTGGCAGACCTCGGCCCCGGCGGCGGCCGCCGCCAGGCTGGCGGCGCCCGTGTAGGCGAAGAGGTTGAGGACGCGGGGGGCGCGGCCGGGATGGCGCTCCCGCCAGGCGCGCAGGCCTTCCTGCAGCCAAGACCAGCTCGGCTCATGCTCGGGAAAGATGCCCGTGTGTTTGAAAGGGGTCAGGGCCAGTTCGAAGGCGAGGTCGCCATGGCGGACCAGCCAGGGCTGGGGAAGGGGAGCGCGGCGCTCCCAGTGGCTGGTGCCGAAGCGCTGCTCGCGGTGGAACCAAGCCGTCGCCGCTTCCCAATCCGCGCGCGGCAGGCGCGGCGACCAAAGGGCATGGGGGTCTGGTCGCGCCACCGACACCTCCCCGAACTGCTCGAGCCGGTATCCATTGCCGGAATCGAGCAGGCGGTGGAAGGCACAGCGGCCCACATGGGCCTGGATCGCACCCAAGGCCACCGGTCAGCGGCCCCCCCTCGACAGGAAACGGTAGAACTCGCTCGAAGTGGAGAGAATGAGCGCCGTCTCTCCGTTGAAGCTTTCCTGGTAGCTCTCCATCGTGCGCATGAAGGTGTAGAAATCCCGGGTCTGCTGGTTCTGGTTGTAGGCTCCGGCATAAATGCGCGTGGCCTCGGCGTCGGCTTTGCCCCGCACCTCCTCGGCCTTGCGGTAAGCCTCGGAGCTGATCGTCTTCAGCTCGCGCTCCCGCTCGCCGTTGATGCGGCTGGCCTCGCCCTGGCCTTCGGAACGGTACTGGTCGGCGATGCGGCGCCGCTCGCTGATCATGCGCTCGTAGACCTTCTGGCGCACTTCCTCCACATAGCCGATGCGCTTGAAGCGGATGTCCAGCACCTCGATGCCCAGGTCCTTGACCCGCGCCTGGGCATTGGCCAGGATCTCGGCACTGATCACTTGCCGCCCGGTGTTGATGGGGCCGGCCCCTTCCCCGGCCAGGGAATCCACGTCCTCCGCGCTGATCAGGGTGCGATTGGTGGTGCGCACCAGTTCCACCAGGTCGTGACGGGCCACGGCCGTGCGCGCCTCGCCGTCCAGGATATCGTCCAGGCGGCTGTGGGCGCCGCGCTCATCCCGCAGCCGCTGGTAGAAGAGCAGCGGGTCGACGATGCGCCAGCGGGCGTAGGTGTCAATCCAGATGAACCGTTTGTCCCGGGTCGGCACCTGGTTGGGATCCCCGTCCCAGGCCATGAAGCGCTTGTCGAAGCGATGCACCTCCTGGATGAGCGGCACCTTGAGATGGAGGCCGGCCTTGGTCACGGCGCCGCCCACTGGACGGCCGAATTGCGTGATGATGACCTGCTCCGTCTCGTTGACCTGATAGATCGCCGACAGGATCAGGAAGAGCCCTGCCGCGGCGATGCCGATCTTGACGCCCAGTTTCATCGTGCACCTCCCGTGCCGGCCCCTGTGGCCGCAGGGGCGGCCTGTCCATCAAAGAGCATGAGTGGTAGCAGGCCCTTGGCCGCCTCGTCCAGCACCACTTTGCGCCCGCTTTTGGCCAGCACGTCGCGCATCGTCTCCAGGTAGATGCGGGTCCGTGTCACCTCGGGCGCGCGCTGGTATTCGGTGAAGAGGGAATTGAAGCGGGTCGCCTCGCCGCGGGAGCGGTTGACGCGGTCCATGGCATAGCCCTCGGCCTGCTGCAGGGTCTGCTCCGCCTCGCCGCGGGCCCTCGGTATGATGCGGTTGTACTCGCTGCGGGCCTCGTTGATCAGCTTCTCGCGTTCCTGCTGGGCTTCATTCACCTCGTTGAAGGCGGGCTTGACGCGATCGGGCGGGTTGACGTCCTGCAGCACGACCTGTTCGATCTTGATGCCCGTCTCGTACTGCACGCAGAGCAGCTGCAGCTCCTCCTCGACGGCCAGGCAGACCTCCTGGCGTCCCACCGTCAGCACCTCGTTGACGCTGCGGTCGCCCACCACCCGCCGCATGACGGCCTCGGTCATGTCGCGCAGGGTCTCGCGCGGTCCCCGCACGCGGAAGAGGTACTTGAAGGGATCGGCCACCCGGTACTGGATGATCCACTCCACATCGGCCAGGTTGAGGTCGCCCGTCATCATGAGGGATTCACCCGAGAAATCCCCCTTGGCATACTGTGTGTTGACGCCGGCCTTGGCCGTGCGGAAGCCGAACTCCTCCTTCAACTGCCGCTCGACAGGCACCTTCGTCACCTGCTCGATGCCGAAGGGGAACTTGAGATGAAGGCCGGGATCCACCTTTCTCGTGTAGGCGCCGAAGCGCAGCACGACGCCGACTTCCTCGGGGCCCACCGTGAACCAGGAACTGAGCGCCAGCACGAGCAGCAGGACGATGCCCAGCAGGTGGCCGGCCCGCTGGCGCAGGCGGTCCATCCATTCGCCCCAATCTGCTTCGAGGTTGATTTCCTTGAATTCCATCATGAACCTCGCCATTGGCTGGTGGGAGTGACACAATCAATGTAGAGCATGGGCGGGACAGGGGCATGGAACGCGGCCTGCTCCGTTCGCCTGCAGAGCGGGACGGCAGGGACGGACGGTTGAGCGCCGCCGCGCCGGGCGGGATTCATCGCGACGGGCTGGCCGGACCGGCCGGCCCGACCATCACTTGTGCAGGGGGCGCTCCAGGGCGTCGACGCTGGCCTCCCAGAAGGCCTCGCTCAGGGTGGGGTGGGCATGGATGGCGCCGGCCACGTCCTCCAGCGTCGCCTCCAGCTTCATGTGGGCCACCGCCTCGCTGATCAGGTCGGTGGCGCTGGCCGCCACCACGTGCACGCCCACCACCTCGCCGTAGGGCTCGGTGGCGAGCACCTTGACAAAGCCCTCGGTGTTGCCCTCGGCCAGGGCCTTGCCGTTGACGGAGAGGCTGAATTCTCCTTTGCGGTAGGGCAGATTCAGCTCCTTCAACTGCTCCTCCGTCATGCCCACGGCGGCGATCTCGGGATCCAGGTAGAGGTTGACCGGGATGCGGGCCACGTCCACCGGCTGTTCTCGGCCCGCCATGTGGCTGACCGCCGCCGTTCCCTGGGCGCTGGCTGCCTGGGCCCAGAGCAGGCCGGTCACGTCGCCGGCGGCGTAAAGGCCGGGCACGTTGGTGCGCCCGTGCCCGTCCACGACAAGGAAGCCCCGCCCATCCCGGGCGGGGTGGAGCGATCCCAACCGGGGCACCACGGGGAGGCGGTCGGCGCTGTTCACCACCAAGCCGCACGGGAAGGTCTCCCCCTCGATGGAAAGCTGGCCAGCCTCGGGTGAATGGGGAGCCGCCACACCCAGGTGGAGGGGAATGCCCAGCTTCACCATGCGCTTGTGGACGTAGTCCCGCAGATCGTGGTCCAGAAAGCCGAGCAGGTGCTGGTCGGGCGCCGCCAGGCGCACCGCATGGCCGGAAAGCCGCAGCATGAGGGCGATCTCGCAGGCGGCGCCGTTGGCCCCCCACACCAGGATCTCGTCCGGCAGGTCCTGGCGCGCGAAGAAGGCGGGCACGGTGGCCACCAGGGACGCCGGCAGGCTGGCCAGTGCCCTGT
The DNA here is from genome assembly GCA_030685015.1 of bacterium. Taxonomy (NCBI): domain Bacteria; species bacterium. The sequence continues at coordinate 64,888 of JAUXWS010000087.1, read as the reverse complement.
CGTCGGGCACGGCGCCCGTGGCCAGCAGGATGTGCCGGGTCTCCAGCAAACGATCGTCCACCCGCACGCGGCCCGCGTCCTCGATGACGGCCTCGCCCTGCACCACGTCGACCGTGCTCTTCTTCATGAGGAACTCGACGCCGCGCACCAGTTTGAGGACGATCTTGTCCTTGCGCGCCGAGGCCTTCCTCCAGTTGAAGCGCAGCGCCGCCGGATCGATCCCGTCGATGCCAAAGGACCCGGCCCGGCCGATCCGATCGAAGAGCTTGGCGCTCTCCATCAACGCCTTGGATGGGATGCAGCCCCAGTTCAGGCACTGGCCGCCCATCCGGGCGCGCTCGACCAGCGCGGTCTTGAGACCCAACTGGGCGGCGCGGATGGCGGCGACATAACCGCCCGGCCCGCCGCCGACAATCACGCAATCGAAGGCTGCCATGTCCCACCCGCTCTCATTTGGTCCATTTCCAGTTGCCCGGCCTCGTCGCGGTCGCAGGCGGACGACAAAGCCGCCTCCCGCCGGTTCAGTCCATCAGCATGGCGATGGGATCGGCCAGCAGGTCCATCACCTCGCGCAGGAAGCGCGCCGCGTCGCCGCCGTCGATGATGCGGTGGTCCACGGCCAGCGACAAGGGCAGCACATGGCCGGGCAGGACGGCCCCCGCCTTCACCACCGGGACCTCCCGCAGTCGGCCGACGCCCAGGATGGCCGACTCCGGCGTGTTGATGATGGGGGCGCCGTGGATGCCGGCGATGGCGCCGTAGTTGGTGATGGTGAAGGTGCCGCCCCGCAGCTCGTCCAGGCGGATCTGCCGGGTGCGCGCCCGCTCCGCCAGGTCGGCGATGCGCATGGCCAGCTCGCGGATGGAGAGCGTGTCGGCGTCCCGGATGACCGGCACGATCAGGCCGTCGGGCGTGTCCACGGCCAGGCCCAGGTGCACGAAGTCGTGCCAGGTGACGGTTCCCGCCTCCATGTCCAGGCGGCTGTTGAGCTTGGGGTGGCGGCGCAGGGCCAGCGCCACGGCCCGGCAGATGAAGGGCATGTAGGAGAGGCGCAGGCCCATTGCCTGGTAGCGGGGGCGCTGCGAGTCGCGCAGCTCGACCAGGGCGCCCACCTCCACCTCCTCGCAGGTGGTGGCGTGGGGCGCGCTGAACTTGGACCGCACCATGCGCGCCGCCACCGTCTTGCGCAACTGGCTGAGCGGCTCCACCCGCGTGCCGCCGCGGGTTTCCGTCGCCAGGGGGGGCGTCGGCGCGGTCGGGGCGTCCGCCGGCTGGACGGCGGGAGCCTGGGACGCGCGCTGGATGTCGGCCTTCATCACGCGGCCCTGGGGACCGCTGCCCGTCACCTGGTTGAGATCCACCCGGAGGTCCATGGCCATGCGGCGCGCCACGGGTGTGGCCTGCGCGCGGCGCCCGGGGGCTGCTCCGGACGTGGGGGCGGGAGCCAATCCCTCACCCGTGGCGGGCATCACCTCGGGACCGGTGGCCACTTCGATGTTGCCCACCACGCCCGGTCCCGCTTCCCCGGCCGCGGAATCAGCGGTGGAGGGTTTCGCCGCCAGGGGCGAGGCCTGGCCTTCCGTGTCCAGCTCGATGAGCGGATTGCCCACGAGCAGGATCTCCTCGGGCCGGCCGTGCAATTTCCTCACCCGGCCGGAGCGTGGCACCGGGATGTCCGCCACCACCTTGTCCGTCTCCACCTTGGCGATGAGGTCGCCCTCCTTCACCTGGGCGCCCTCCTGCACGTACCACTGCAGCAGCTTGCCCTCGGTCAGGCCCTCGCCCAGGTCGGGGAAATGGAACACGTAGGCCATGGTCACTCCGGAAAGCTGTGGAGCTGGATCAGCTCGTATAGGACCCGCTCCGGCGTCGGCATGTAATGGTGCTCGCCCATGGGCAGCGGCATGATCGTGTCGAACCCGCAGATGCGGCGGGGCGGCGCCTCCAGCCAGAGCAGGGCCTCCTCGTTGACGCGGGCGACCAGTTCCGCCGCCACGCCGAAGGACATGGGGCCCTCATGCAGGATGGCCAGGCGGCCGGTCTTGCGCACCGATTCGAGCACGGTTTCGGTGTCCAGCGGGTAGATGGAGCGCAGGTCGATCAACTCCACCGAAAGGCCCTCCTTCGCCGCCAGCTCCACCGCCTGGCGCGCCACGCGCATCATGGCCCCGTAGGCGACAAGCGTGACGCGCTCCCCGGCCTGCACCAGGCTGGCCTTGCCCAGGGGAATGCGGTAGGGCTCCTCCGGCACCTCCTGCCGGAAGGCCCGGTAGACCTTTTTCGGCTCCATGAAGAGGACGGGATCCTCGCACTCGATGGCGCTGATGAGCAGGCCCTTGGCGTCGTAGGGGGTGGAGGGGATGACCACCTTGAGCCCGGGGATGTGGGCCATCATGGCCTCCATGCTCTCGCTGTGCAGCTCGAGGGCCTGGATGCCTCCGCCGTAGGGCAGGCGGATGGTGAGGGGCGCTGTGAAAACGCCGCGGCTGCGGTTGCGCATGCGGGCCACATGGGTCACCAGCTGGTTCATGGCGGGGTAGATGAACCCGCAGAACTGGATCTCCATCACCGGCCGCAGCCCGGCCACGGCCATGCCCAGCCCGGCGCCCATGATGACGGACTCGGCCAGCGGCGTGTCGAAGACGCGACGCTCGCCGTACTTGGCTTGCAATCCTTGGGTCACGCGGAAGACGCCGCCCTCGTGCCCGGCGTCCTCGCCGAAGACCAGCACCCGCCCGTCGTCCTGCAGCTTGAAATCCAGGGCCGATTGGATGGCCTGGACCAGGTTCATGGCGGGCATCAGCGGGCCTCCTTCCAGCTCAGGTAGGCTTCAAAGGCCGCCTGCTGGCGCACCAGCTCGGCCGGTCGATCGGCGTATTGAAAGGCGAAGACCTCGTCCACGGGCGTTTCGTGCAACTCGTCCACCTCCCGCATGGCGGCGTCGGTCTCGGCCACGGCCTCCTGCCGGCAGGCCTCCTCGCGGGCATCATCCCACTGGCCCCGGCTCTCGAGCAGGCGGCGCACCCGGACGAGCGGGTCGCGGGCCTCCCATTGCAGCTCCTCCTCGCGGCTGCGGTAGAGGCTGGGATCGTCGGCCGTGGTGTGGGGACCCATCCGGTAGGTGAGGGCCTCGATCAGGACGGGCCCCTTGCCCGTGCGGGCGTGGTCGGCGGCAGCGGCGGTGGCGGCATGGACGGCGAGCAGGTCGTTGCCGTCCACCTGCAGGCCTGGCATGCCGTAGGCCACGGCCTTCTGGGCCAGGGTGGGGGTGAGGGTCTGCCGCCGGCGATTGAGGGAAATGGCGTACTGGTTGTTGTTGCAGAAAAAGATGACGGGGCAGCCGAAGAGGGCGGCCCAGTTGAGGCCTTCGTGAAAATCCCCCTGGGAGGTGCCGCCGTCCCCGAAGTAGACGATCACCACCTCCCGCCCACCCTGGTAGCGGATGGCGTGGCCGATGCCGGCGGCGTGCGTGATCTGCGAGCCGATGGGCACGGACAGCGGCAGGATGCGGGGATGGCCGGGGTGGACGGCGCCCCATTCGCTCCCCTTGAAATAGAGCAGGTGGTTGCGGATGGTGGCCCCCTTCACCAGCAGGGCGCCCAGCTCCCGGTAGGACTGCACCATCCAGTCGTCCGCGGCGAGGGCGAGGGCGCTGCCCACCGCCGCCGCCTCCTGCCCCTTGTTGACGGGCAGGGTGTGGATGCGCTTCTGGCGCTGGAACTGGAGGGCTTTCTCGTCGGCAACCCGGGCCCGCAGCATGTGGCGGTAGGCGGCGACCAGGGCCTCGCCCTCCAGCAGAGGCTGATGCTTGCCCTTGACCAGCCGGCCGGACTCATCCAGCATCTGCAGGATCTTCCCCTTGAGCGGGTCGTAACTTGTCAGCACGAATCGCCTCCTTGTTGCAGCTGCCTTGGCAGCCAGTCGGACTTGGCCGCTGCGCGGTCTTCATCGCCCCAATCGGCCCGGATTTTTCACAGATTTCTTGCACATACCACCAGTATGCGCTGCGAAATCTCCGAAGGACCGGCCTCGATCTGGGCGCAAATCCCATTGAAGGTCCAAGCCCGACAGACTGCTGGTCGGGAATCCACGGCCCGGCGCGAGGCGGGGCCTCCCGGCTCACAGGCGCGCGAAGAAAGTTTGGAATGATAACTTTGCGGGCAGCAAGATCCAACATTGTCAGGCGGATCCCCATGATCATCTTGCATAAAGTCTTCCATTTTTGTGCCGCCCACCGCTACTGGAATCCTGTCCTGAGCGAGGAGGAAAACGTCGCCGCCTTCGGGGAGGATGTCCGCCTCCATGGCCACAATTACCGCCTGATCGTGTCTCTCACCGGCGAGCTGGATGAGCGGACGGGTTTCGTGGCGGATCTGGGGCGGATCAAGACGGTGGTTCGGGAACGGGTCATCCGGGTGCTGGACCATGCCCGCATCGACACCGACATCGACTGGTTCTCCACCCGGCAGCCTTCCACGGAGAACCTGCTGCGCTGGATCCGGCTGCAGCTGGTGGATGAGGAGCTGGGCTGCCGCGTGGTGCGTCTGCGACTCCACGAGACGGAGAGCATCTACACGGATCTGGTGGCGGATTGAGACCGTCGCCTCTTGCCGCGACAGGCTGGCAACAGGTCAGGCTTGGTCAGGCCCCCGCTTCCAATCGCTCCAGCACGCGGCGGATGCGCTCGCCGACCGCCTGGCCAAGGTCGGCCAGGGTGGGCGCCACGGTTCCCATGAAGGCGGGGTCCATGGCCCACACTTCACGATGGCTGCCCAGATCGCGGATGACCACGTTGCAGGGCAGCAGCACCCCGACAGCCGGTTCGCGCCCCATGGCCTCGTGGGCGAAGGTCGGGTTGCAGGCGCCCAGGATGAGGCAGGGCGCCTCATCGACCCCCAGCTTGGCCTTGAGCGTGGCGGCCATATCGATCTCGGTGAGCACGCCGAAACCCTCGTCCGCCAACAGGCTGCGACAGCGCGCCTCCACCTCGGCCATGGGCAGGGGGCTAAGCAGGCGCAGGGCAAAGGGTCGGGGCTGGTCCATGGCTGGCTCCACGTTGGCCCGGCTGTTGCTTCCGCCGGCCCGGCCGGGATGCGGACCTGGCGGTGTGCGTGAGCGAGGTCCGGCCGCGCCTTGCACCACCTTCGTCTTGTCAGTACCTTAACAGTTCAGACAGAAACCTTGAAACGAGCCTTTGAGGAGATCTCGATGGATCTTTCCACCAGTTACATGGGGCTTCAGTTGCCCAATCCGCTGATCGCCTCGGCCTCGCCCCTTTCCCGCGAACTGGACACGGTCAAGCGGCTGGAGGAGGCGGGCGTCGCCGCCATCGTCATGTATTCCCTCTTCGAGGAGGAGATCCGCCACGCCGAGCTGGAGCTTTTCCACCATCTCGAGCAAGGCAGCGAGAGCTTCGCCGAGGCGATGGGCTACTTCCCCGATCTGGGTCACTACCAGTCCGGCCCCGATGGCTATCTGGAGCAGATCCGCCGCCTCAAGCAGGCCCTCTCCATCCCGGTCATCGCCAGCCTCAACGGCGTGACGCCGGGCGGCTGGATGGACATGGCCCACAAGATGGAGCAGGCCGGCGCCGACGGCATCGAACTCAACATCTACACCATCCCAACCCATCCCGATCTGGATGGCGCCGCCGTGGAGCAGCTCTACCTGGACGACCTCGCCCAGGTGCGCAAGGTGGTCGGCGTGCCCGTCGCCGTCAAGCTCTCCCCCTTCTTCAGCAGCCTGCCCAACATGGCGCGCAAGCTGGAGCAGGCCGGGGCCGACGCCCTCGTCCTCTTCAACCGCTTCTACCAACCGGACATGGACATCGAGAACCTGGAGGTGGTGCCCGAGGTCCGGCTCAGCAACTCGGGCAGCCTGCGCCTGCCCCTGCGCTGGACCGCCATCCTGCGCTCCGTGGTGACGCGGGCCAGCCTCGCCCTCTCCACGGGCGTCCACACCGGGCGCGACGTGATCAAGGCGACCATGGCCGGGGCCGACGCCTGCCAGCTCTGCGCCAGCCTGCTCATCCACGGTCCCGAGCACGCCCGCGGCCTGCTGGAGACCATCCGCCACTGGATGGAGGAACACGAATACGAGTCCCTGCGCCAGATGAAGGGCAGCATGAGCCTGGGCAAGGTGGTGGATCCCGCCGCCTTCGAGCGGGCCAATTACATGAAGGCCCTGCGCGAGTATCGCTGATCCGCCAAGCACGACAAGCCACGAAAAGGGGAGGCCGTGCTTCCCCTTTTGCATGGACTGAATCGGAGGCTCACTTCACCAGCAGGAGGCGCTTCACCTCGGCCGCGCCGTTCAACTCCAGGCGGGCCAGATAGACGCCGGCGGCGGCGGGTCGGCCGCCCTGCGCCAATCCGGCCCAGCGCGCCGTGTACTCGCCCACGCCATGCCAGCCCTGGGCCAGCCGGTCCACCAGACGGCCAGCCAGATCGTAGACCTCCAGCCGCGCTTCGCCGGGGACATCGAGGCGATAGCGCAGGGTGGTGCCGGGATTGAAGGGGTTGGGATAGGCGTCCAGCAGGGCGAAGCCACGGACAAGGACGGGCGCCATGCCCGTGGGGAACTCCGTCGTGAAGGAGGCCGTGTAGATGTAGTCGCCACTGTTGCTGAAGTTGCCGTTGGCCGCGTTGCCGGCGGCGTAGAAGGTGACCGGTCCCACGTCGGTGGCCGGGGCGATCCAGTCGCAGGTCCAGCTCACCGGGCCGTCCGCCGTGCCGGCCTGGGTTCCGGTCGTGGTGTGCTTCACGTAGCTGTTGCCGCCCGTGCTGCTGCCCTGGGTGTTGACGAAGTCCGTGACCAGGAGCGCTCCCAAGTCCAGGGGGGTCATCTGGAAGCCCCAGCGGGACTGGCCGGCGTGGGCCAGCGTGACCGTGATGGGATAGGTCTGGCCCGGCTCATACTCGTCCGGACCGCTGATGGTGAGCAGGCCGCTGCCGCTGTTCAAACCGAAACTGTCATGACATTGGATGCAGGTGCCTTCGCCGGGCGCGCCCGTGAGGCCGTTGGGCGGACCGCTGGCATAGCCGAAGGCCAGGGCCGGACAGACAAGCAAGAGCCAGATGCGGGTCGACATGGATCCTCCTGACATGGTTGAGTCCCTTCCGCGAGCATCCGCCGGCGAAGCCCCGGGATGGTCCGCGCGAAGCCACCGAAGCGGCAAAAACCGCAGCACCCTGATTGACAAAGGAAAGCCAGGCTGAACCGCCCGTTCCGCTTGTATTGACATACGACAGGGCGCCCGCAAATCTGCCAGAATACGTCATAACTAACAATGTGTCAGCATGTCGAACTTGTGACAATCCAAGGTCTTGTTGAAATATTTCATGGCATGAAATATTATGTGGCCGGTCTGGCGGCGTCAAGCTGGCAGCCCCGCCCTCATGGTTGTGCGGGTGGAAGCAGATTGTGCGAATCCTGGGAGGCCATGTGCAGATCACCGACAAGGCGCGGGAGCGCCTGCAGGCCATCCTGGCCGAACACCCCGGCGCGGGCTTGCGTGTCACCATCGCCGGCCACGGGTGAGGCGGGCCCCGCCTGGGGCTGGCTCTGGACGAGCCGCAGGAGAGTGATAAACAGCTTCACGTCAATGGGATCCTCGTGCTGATGGATTCCCAGGAGCGGGAGTGGGTGGAGGAGGCGGTGGTGGATTACCGCCAGGGTCGAGACCGGGCGGCTTTCAGCATCAGCACTGGACGCGACGCCTGCTACTGAGGCGAATTGGCCCCCTGGTGTCGCCCTGGTGTCGCCCTGGTGTTGCCCTGGTGTTGCCCTGGTGTTGCCCTGGTGTCGCCCTGGTGTTGCCCTGGTGTTGCCCTGGTGTCGCCTTGGTGTTGCCCTGGTGTTGCCCTGGTGTTGCCCTGGTGCCGCCCTGGTGTTGCCCTGGTGTTGCCCTGGTGTTGCCCGGGGGTTGCCCGGGGGTTGTCCCCGTGGGCTGCTGATGATCATCAGGTGGCGCTCCGTCGGCGCAAGCGGTCCAGGAGGGCATGCTGCAGCCAGGAGAGAAGCGGTGCCATGCCCAGGGCCACGCCCACCGTGCCCAGCCAAAGGTGAAGCGGATCGCGGGCGCACCAGTCGGCGAAGGGCCGCAGCCAGTCCCGCCCCAGGGTCGTCGCGGCCCGCGCGGGGGATGCCTCCAACCCGATCAGGGGCAGGGCGAGGCGCAGCGCGGCGGCCAGGAGCACCAGGGCGAGCAGGCGCTCCAACAGCCGGCTCTCCAGGTGCGACTTGAGCCGCGTGCCCACCACCGTGCCCACGCTGCCCGCCGTGATCAGGATGAGGGAGAGGCGCGGATCGATGAAGCCCGTGTGCAGCACATGGCCCGTGCTGACGGACAAGGTGCCCAGCAGGACGGCGATCTGGCTGACGGGGACCAGCTCCTGCAGGGGGCGGTGGAAGAGGGCCAGGAGGACCGGCACGTAGAAGATGCCGCCGCCCACTCCCAGCAAGGATGCCACCAGGCCGCCCCCCAGCGAGGCCAGGACGGGACCCAGGGCGCTGACCGGCGCCTCCTCCCAGGGACTCTGGTAGCGCAGGGGCATGTGGAAGAGCCAGCGGCGGGCGGTGTCCCCGCGGGACAGCTTCTTGCGCAGCAGGTGATAGGCCATGTAGGCCAGCAGGACAAGGAAGCCGGCGCGGATCATGAGGTCCACCAATTCCGGCTTGCCCAGGCGGCCCAGCCAAAATGTCCCCGCTTGCCCGCCCGCCACGGCGGCCGCCCCCATGAACAGACCCAGCCGCCAGTCGACCCGGCGCCGCGGCAGGTCGTGCACCAGCGAGTCGGCCGCATTGGCGATGATGGCCACGTTCATGCTGCCGGCGGCGATGCGGGGCGGCACGCCCAGGGAGATGAGCAGGGGCGTGACGATGACGCCGCCGCCCACGCCGAAGAGGCCGGCCGTGAGCCCCCCCAGCAGGCCGGCCATGAGCAGGACCCAGAAGGAGGCGGTCACCCCGTCCGCCAGCAGCATGATCGGCTCAAGCTGCACGGTCCGCCTCCCCCACCGGCTGCTCCAGCTGCCAGAGGCGATGGTAGAAGCCCTGCGCCGCCAGCAGCTCGTCGTGGCGGCCCCGCTCCACCAGCCGGCCCTGGTGCAGGACCAGGATCTGGTCGGCGGCGCGGATGGTGGACAGGCGATGGGCGATGACCAGAGAGCTGCGTCCGCTCATCATTTGGGCGATGGCCTGCTGGATCAGCTCTTCCGACAAGGAGTCCACGCTGCTGGTCGCCTCGTCCAGCACCAGGATGGCCGGATCCCCGGCCAGGGCCCGCGAGAAGCTGACCAGCTGGCGCTGGCCGCCGCTGAGCAGCTGACCCCGTTCCCCCACCGGCTCCTCATAGCCCAGGGCGCGCTGTCCGGCCAGGCGGTCCAGGCCGGTGCGCCGCGCCGCCGCCTCCACCGCCCCCACCGGCAGCTCGCGCCCCAGGCGGATGTTGTCGGCCACCGTCCCGGAGAAGAGGAAGACATCCTGGAGGACGATGGCCATGCGCCCGCGCAGGGCGGCCGCATCCCACTGGCGGATGTCCACGCCGTCCACCAGGATTCGTCCGCGCTGGAACTCGTAGTAGCGCAGCAGCAGGCCGGCCACGCTGCTCTTGCCGGCGCCCGTCCAGCCCACCAGGGCCGTGCTGGTGCCGGCTTCAATGCGGAAGGAGAGGTCCTGCAGCACCCAGTTCTCCCCTTCATAGGCGAAACAGACCCCCTCGAACACCACCTCTCCCCGCCGTGGCGGAGCGGGCGGACCGCCGGGCGCGCCCACCAGGCCACCAGCCAGGGCGGCCGGCTCGTCCAGCAGTTCGAAGACACGCTCGGAGGCGGCCATGGCGCTCTGCAGGATGTTGTACTTCTCGGCCAGGTCGCGGATGGGGCGGAAGAAGCGATCGGCGTAGGCCAGGAAGGCGACCAGGGCGCCGAAACTCAGGCTGCCCTCCAGCAGGCGTCCCGCCGCCGCCCAGATGATGGCCGCCGTCGCCACGCTGCCCAGCAGCTCCATCAGCGGGAAGAAGACGGCGAAGTAGAAGATGGTGCGGACATTCTCCCGCATCAGCTCGTCGTTCATGCGGGCGAAGCGCTCCCGGGTGCCGCGCTCCCGCCGGAAGAGCTGGACCACGGCCATGCCCGTGATCGTCTCCTGCAGGAAGCCCGTCACTTCGCCCACCAGGGCCCGCACGCGGCGGAAGGCGGCCCGGGTCAACCGTTTGAACTGGAAGCTGGCCAGGAAGATGAAGGGCACCACGGCGAAGAGGACCAAAGCCAGGCGCCAGTCCATCCAGAGGAGGGCGGCGGCGATGGCGACCAGCAGCAGGATGTCCTGGAAGATGAGGATGAGGCCGCCCGTGAACAGCTCGTTCAAGGATTCCACGTCGTTGGTGATGCGGCTCATCACCTGACCGACGGGGTGGCGGTCGAACCAGGCCAGGGGCAGGCGCAGGACGCGGGCGAAGACCCGGCCGCGCAGCTTGAGGACGATGCTCTGGCCGATCCAGCCCGTGGTCAGCTGCTGGGCGTAGCGCAGCAGGAAGGCGCCCAGGGAGAGTCCCAGGAAGGCCAGGAGGGATCGGAAGAGCCCGGCCAGGTCGCGCCCCGCCACATGCACGTCGATGGCGTGGCGCGTCACCAGGGGCACGGCCGTCTCCAGGGCGGCGGCGCCCAGGATCATGAGCAGGGCGAGGAGGGCTCCCCGCCAGTGCGGCCGCAGGTAGGCGGTGAGACGGCGCAGGAGGCGGCCGTCCAGTCCGCGCTCGCTGTCGGAGGCGCGGCCATGGCGCATGCCCCCGCCCATGCCCATCCCGTTCATGCCGCCTCCTCGAGGGCGCTGCGCAGCTCCTGGCGGCGCCACAGCTCGGCGTAGAGGCCGCCCCGCTTCACCAGCTCGTCATGGGTGCCGCGCTCGACCATGCGGCCCTGGTCGAGCACGATGATGACGTCCACCTCCCGCATGATGGAGAGCCGGTGGGAGGCGATGAGCACGGTGCGCCGGGCCATCACGTCGCGCAGGCGGTGGACAAGGGCCTCCTCGGTGCGCGTGTCGATGGCGGAGAGGGCATCGTCCAGCAAGAGGATGGGGGCCTCGGGCACCAGGGCGCGGGCGATGGTGGCCCGCTGCTTCTGTCCGCCGGAGAGGGTCACGCCCCGCTCGCCCACCAGGGTCTCCCAACCGGCTGGCAACTGGGGCAGGTCCTGCTCGAGGCGGCTGTCCGCCGCGGCGCGCTCCAGCTCGGCGCGGGGGGCGTCGGGCCGCCCATAGGCCACGTTGCCGGCCAGGGTGGCGCTGAAGAGGAAGGCGTCCTGGGGCACGACCGTCATCATGGAGCGCAGCAGACCGGGATCGAGGCTGCGGATGTCATGGCCGTCCAGCAGGATGCGACCGCGGTCGGGATCGGCCTGCCTCGCCAGCAGGCGCAGCAGGGTGGATTTGCCGCAGCCGGTCAGGCCCACGATGCCCATGGCCTGACCCGGCTCCAGGTCGAAGCTGAGGTCCTGGAGGGCGTCCGCCTCCGCGTCCGGGTAGCGGAAGCCCAGTCCCTGCACGCTCAGGCGAGCTTGCAGGCGGGGCCGGGCGCCGCCCCAGGCCAGCTCGACGGAGGCGCCCAGCACCTCGTTGAGCCGTCGCATGCCGGCGCTGCCGCGCTGCAGCAGGCTGAGACTCCAGCCGGTGGCCACCATCGGCCAGGACAGCAGGGTCAGGTAGGTGGAGAAGGCCACGTAGTCGCCCAGGGTGAGGGCACCCTCGACGATGAGGCGTCCGCCCTGCCACAGAACCAGGCCCTGTCCCAGGGCGAAGAGCAGGCCGAGCAGCGGCCGGAAGGCGCTTTGGAGGCCCACCAGCCGCATCTGCAGGCGACGGTACTCCACCAGCTGGTCGTCGAAGCGGCGGGCCTGATGCTCCTCGCGGACGTAGGCCTGGATGACGCGGATGCCGGAGAGGGCCTCCTGCACGACGGTGGAGACGCGCCCGAAGCAGCGCTGGGCATCCATTGTGGCCAGGTGGATGCGGTGGGAGAGCCACCAGACCAGGCCGCTGATGACGGGCAGCAGGGCCAGCACGATGCCGGTGAGGGCGGGGTGGATGAGCAGCATCATGGTGAGGGCGTAGGCGCTGAGCAGGATCGTGTCCAGCGAGTACATGAGGGCCGGTCCGGCCGCCATGCGCACGTTCTCGATGTCCTGGGTGGCGCGGCTCATGATGTCGCCCGTGTAGCGCCGGGCGTAGAAGCTCCGCGGCAGCTCGAGCAACCGCTCCAGGTAGGTGGCGCGCAGGTCGCGCTCCACCCGCCGCGAAGTGCCGATGAGGATGCGGCGCATGGCGAAGCGGGCCAAGCCCTGGCCCAGGCTGATGGCCAGCAGCCAGCCCAGGTACCAGCCCAGGGAGTGGCGCACCAGGCCGTCGCGCAGGTCGTCCACGGCCAGGCCCAGCACGCGCGGGCCGAAGATGAGGATGGTGTTGGTGACCAGCACGAAGAAGGCGCCCACCAGCAGGCGGGAACGGTAGCGGACCAGCAGGCGGAAGATCTCACTCAGCTGACGCATCGACCTCTTCCTCCGACCCATCTCGCCCCGGGGGATCGGCTGTGGGCGGCCCGGCGGGGGCGCCGTCGAACTCGCGGCCGGCCTCCAGGTCCTCGCGCCGGATGCGGCCCAGCGCGGCCAGCCGCTCCTCCATCTCGCTGAGCAGGCCCTCCCCCCGCGGCGTGACGGGCTTGACGAGAGCGGGCGGCTGTGGCCGCCAGGCCAGGCCCGGCGGCGGGAGCTGGTGCAGATGCTGACGCAGCCAGGCGAGCGGGAAGGGGGCGCAGGCTGCCAACAGATGGAACCAGTCGGCCGAGGCGGCCTCCCGATGCGCACGGCGCCAGCGGCGGCCCGCCTCGCGGAAATGGAGCAGACGCAGGGCGGCGGCGGCCTGGCTGCCCGGCTCCCTGACCAGGCGCCGCCAGGCGGCCTCGCCCGCCCGCGCGGACAAGGCGGCCTCGCGGCAGAGGCGCTCGCGGATTTCCTCCTCGCCGCGACTGCCCAGCCGGCGCTCCAGGTCGGCGCGCGCCAGCAGCCAGTCCAGCTCCTCGCGGCGGGCCTGGCAGAGGCGCACACGCAGGTCGCCCGCCTGCCAGCCGGCCTGGAGGGCCCAGTCCCCGGCCCAGCGGGCCCAGGCTTCCAGGTCCGCCGGGCGCAGAAGGACGGCCACCACATCGCGCGCCGGGTCACCACCTTCCTCCCGGGCTGCGGCCAAGCGCCAGGCGCGACCGGGCAATCCTTCCCGGGCGACAAGGAGCGGCAGGAGGGCGTGGCCGCATGATTCCAGGAATGATTCCAGCTCCTCCGGCGCCAGCAGGGAGAGGTCGGCCAGGCCGAGGGCCGCGCCCGACCCGTCACAGGCGGGATCCGGCTGGTCGGGCGACAGGCCGGGCGAGAGCCGCACAGCCAGGCGGCCCGCGGCAAGGCCCAGGCGGTCCAGGTGGCGGGCCAGCTCGCCGACCAGCCGCTGGTGCAGCCAGCGCCAGTGCTCGGCGCGGGGCGGATCCAGGGCCAGCTGGGCCAGGATCCAGGGGAGGTCGCCGCCGGGGGCCTCGGCCGAACCCAGGAAGCGTTGCCGGAGGAGGAGGGCGCGGCGCGCCGCCTCGCGGCGGACGCGGCCCAGCTCCTCCTCGATCCGCTGCAACAGGGGAGCCAGCTCCCAGCCACCCTCGGTCCCGATCTCCGCCCACCTGTCTGGACCGGCGGGCGGGGGGGTCGGGGGAAGCTCCTCCACCCGGCGGGCCAGCTCTTCGAGGGGGCCCAGGGCGGGATCCGCTTCGCCGCCCGACAGGCGGGGCAGACGATGGCCCAGGTGAGCGGCCAGGGCGCGCAGGCGCTGGGCGGCGGCGCGTCCCTCCTCGCCGTCCCCGCCCAAAGGGGGAGCCTCGGGGCCGAAGAGGGGCCGGGACAGCTCGTCCAGCCGCCGCAGCCGCTCCAGACACCGGGCGGGATCCGCCTCCAGATCCGACTCCAGGGTGTCCGCGACCAACGCCACCACCTCGCCGCGAGCGGGCGGGTGGGCCAGGGCGGCCTCCTCCCGGTCCAGCAGGCGTCGGGCCAGCGCCAGGCGGCCGGCCTCCATCGGAGCGGCTTCCGGGACGGCCTGCTCCTCCAGGCGGCGGCGCGCCTCGGCCAGCAGCGACAGCAGCGCCGAGCGACCGGCGGGACCCAGATCGGGCCAGGCCCGCAGGAGGCCGTCCGCGGGCGGCTCGCCCGCGGGGCGCAGCCAGCGCCAGTGCTCGCGGAAGGAGGATGGGAACACGGCCTGGTCAGACATTGAAGCGGAAATGGACAACCTCCCCCTCCTGCACCAGGTACTCGCGGCCTTCCAGGCGCAGGCTGCCCTTCTCCTTGCAGGCGGCCATGCTGCCCAGGCGCAGGAGTTCGGCGGAGGGGACCACTTCGGCGCGGATGAACCCTTTCTGGATGTCGCTGTGGATGACCCCGGCGGCCATGGGGGCGGTGCTGCCGCGGCGCAGGGTCCAGGCCCGGCACTCGTCCTCGCCCACGGTGAAGAAGGTCTCGAGGTCGAGCAGGGCGAAGCTTTCCCGCAACACCCGATGAAGGGCCGGCTCCTGGATGCCGTACTCGGCCAGGAACTCGCCGGCCTCCGCCTCGTCCAGCTGCGCCAGCTCCATCTCGATGCGGGCGCTCACCTGGAGGAAACGCTGACCACCGCCCGCCTTGGCCTGGCGCAGGGCCTCCAGCCGGGACTCGTCGCGCACCGCGTTGTCCTGCACGTTGAGCACGACCAGGAGCGGCTTGAGGCTGAGGAAGGCGTAGGAGCGCAGCACCCGGCGGCGCGCCTCGTCCAGCTCCAGGGTGCGCAGGGGCCGCTCCTCCTCCAGCGCGGCGTGGCAGAGCTTGAGCGTCTCCAGCTCGAAGGCCTGATCCTTCTCCTTCACCTTCATCATCTGTTTCTCCAGCCGCTCGATGCGGCCCTCGCAGATGGCCAGGTCGGAGAGGATGAACTCGTCGCGGGCGGTGCGGAAGTCCCGCTGCGGGTCGGCCGGACCGTCGGGGTGGGGGCGGGCCGGGTCGTCGAACGCGCGGAGGACCAGCAGAAGCGCCTCGCAGGGTTTGAGCGCCTGCAGGACGTCGGCGGGAAAGCCGCTGGAGCGCCGTCCCTCGCCGGAGAGGCCGCCCAGATCCACGTAGTTGACCGTGGCGTGGACCGTGCTGCGCGGCTTGAAAAGCCGGGAGAGCTGCTCCAGCCGCTCGTCCGGGACGCGGGCTACGCCGCGGTTGGCGCTCTTGCGGCCGCCGGCGTAGCCCAGATCCACCCCCAGGCCGGTGAGTGCGTTGAACAATGTGGTCTTGCCCGCCTGGGGCAGGCCGATGATGCCGATTTCCATGGATTCCTTCCGCGAGCTTGCCGATGCCAAAGGAGCAAATGCAATATAGGGGGAGGGTCCGTCATCTCAGATTTGATGTCATCCCAGCGGAAGCTGGGATCCCGCGGGAGGATCATCCATACCACCCATCCCGTCGCCTCACGGCGCCGGTGCCGGGATAGCGGGCCACCAAGTGCCACGCGTGGCGCTGGTCAAAAAAGGATGGGATCCCAGCTTTCGCTGGGATGACAAGTCCTCAGGATGACAGTTCTGCAGAATGACAGGCCCGGCGGATCTTCGACGGAGGAACGGGTCAGGGTACCATTTGGAGCATTATGCGGTTCCATTTCCTCAGCGTCGACCTGGAGAGCGCCCACCACGCGGCCAATCTGCAAGCCCGGCTGCGGCGGCTGGAAGACCGGCCGCTCAAGGAGCAGTTGGGCCAGCGCGTGGTCTATGGCACCCGGCGCCTCCTGCGGCTCTTCCACCAGTTCCAGACCCAGGCCACCTTCTTCGTCCTGGGCGAGGTGGCGCGCCAGCATCCCGCCCTCATCGACGAGATCGCCGCGGCGGGACACCGCATTGCATCCCACGGGCTGGGCCACCGCCGCGTCTTCCGGCAGGACCTGGGCGACTTCCAGCGGGACCTGGCGGAGAGCCTGGCCTTGCTGCGGCCCTGGGAGGCGGCCTGGGGCGGAGGACCTGGATACCGGGCGCCGGATTTCAGCCTGCCGCCCCTCGAAAGCCATTATGAAGCGCTGCGCTCGGCCGGCTTCGCCTGGTCGAGCAGCCTGATGGCGGCGCGCCTCTCCCCGCGCCTGCTGGCCGGCGTCCCGGCGGAGCGCCGCCGCGACCTGGTGGAGGGCCGCCCCCATCAGGTGACGATTCCCTCCGGATCCATCCGCGAGTATCCGCTGGCCGGCCGTCGCATCCTGGGGCAACCGCTGGCCTGGGGAGGCGGCTTCTGGCTGCGCGCCCTGCCCATGGCCTGGAACTTGTCCCACATGCGGGACTGGAACCGCGGCGGACGCAGCTTCCATCTCTACGTCCACCCCTGGGAGCTGGATCTGGAGCAGCCCCGCCTGCGCCTGCCCGTCTGGCGGAGCCTGCGCCAGTACCACGGGCTGGAGCGCTTCGAGGGGCGCCTGGAGCGCGTGCTGGGGGAGTTCCGCTTCCAGCCCATCGGGGAGGAGTAGGAGGGGTCGGGCGGGAGGCGGGGGCTTCCATCCAAGGCGGCGTGATCCGTGGATGGTTCAGGCCTGGGGCGGGAAGAGGTTGAAGTTGTCCCGGGCCCGCTGGAAGGAACGCTGCAGGCGTTGGATCTCCCCGCGCAGGCGCTCGGCGAAGGTCGCCCAGCCCTCCCGGTCGGCGGGGTCGCCCTCGTAGCGCAGGGGCTTGCCGTAGACGACGCTCACCTTGAAGGCCTTGGGCACGTTGTGGCCCTTGCCGAAGGCCTTGTGGGCGCCGTCGATGTAGACGGGCAGGACGGGCAGGCCGTACTTGGCTGACAGGTAGCCCACGCCCACCTTGAAGGACTTGATCTCCCCGTCCACGCTGCGCGTCCCCTCCGGAAAAATGATGATGCTGTGCCCGCGGGCGAGGGCCTCCTCAGTGGGGACGAAGGCCTCGTGCAGCTTGGCCGAGCGTTCGATGGGCAGCACGTTCATGAAGAGGCGGAAGAAAAGGCCCTTCAGGCGGTTGGAGAAGAAGTAGTCCTTGGCCGCCACCGGATGCACGCGGTGCATGCAGTGGAAAGGGAAGGCCGAGAGCAGCACGGCGGCGTCGTAGTGGCTGGTGTGGTTGGAGACGATGATCTGCTGTTGGTCCTCCCGCAGGCGCTCCCGGCGGTGGTAGGTGACGCGGTTGTAGCCGAAAAGCCAGGTGTCCAGCGCCATGTGCAGGCCGGTGCGGATGGCGCGCTCCACGGCGTGGGAGATTCCAGTGAACATGGGCAATCCATCCCAGGGTGCTCCGCGCGCGGGGCCGTCCCGCGCGGGGGCGCAAGGTAGGAAATGCCTTCAGGCCAGGGATTCGAAGAGAGTGCGGATCCGCTCCGCCGCCCGGCCGTCCCAAAGGGGAATCTCTCCACCCGGCTTGCCGCGGCCTTCCATCACGGCGGTGTAAGCTTCCAGCACCTTGTCCCGCCGCGTGCCGGTCAGGTAGTTGGTGCCCAGGTCCACCGTCACGCCGCGCTCCGTGTTCTCCCGCATGGTGATGCAGGGGATCCTCAACCAGCTGGTCTCCTCCTGGATGCCGCCCGAGTCGGTCAGCACCAGGCGGGACTGGCGGTAGAGGTCCAAAAAGTCCAGATAAGAGAGCGGGTCGCAGAGCTGCAAGCCCGGCATGCTGGCCAGGCGATCCTCCAGGCCGAAGGCAGTGATGTTCTTTCGGGTGCGGGGATGGATGGCGAAGATGAGGGGCAGCTCGCGCTGCACGATCTCCAGGGTGCCCAGCAGGTCGGCCAGGATTTCCGGGTTGTCCACGTTGCTGGGACGATGGAGGGTCACCACGCCGTAGGCGCCAGGCCGCAGGTTGAAGCGCGCCGGCGTGCCGCGGCGGGCGGCCTTGGGCAGCATGAGAGCCAGCGTGTCGATCATGGTGTTGCCCACCATGTGGATCTTCCCGGCGGGAATGCCCTCGGCCAGCAGATTGCGGTCCGCCTCATGGCAGGTGGTGAGCAGCAGGTCGCTGATCACGTCCGTGACCAGCCGGTTGATCTCCTCGGGCATGGCGCGGTCGCGGCTGCGCAGGCCGGCCTCCACATGGCAGACGCGGATGCCCAGCTTGCTCGCCACCAGGCTGCAGGCGGCCGTGGAGTTGACGTCCCCCACCACCAGCGCCCAGTCCGGGCGCAGGTCCAGGCAGGCGGGCTCGAAGCGCTTCATGATCTCCGCCGTCTGCACGGCATGGCTGGCGCTGCCCACCTCCAGGTTGAGGTCGGGGCGGGGAATCTCCAGCTCGTCGAAAAAGCTCTGGCTCATGGCCTGGTCGTAGTGCTGGCCCGTGTGGACGATCTTGAAGTCCACGGAGCTGTCCGCGAAGGCCCGGGCGAGGGGGGCCACCTTCATGAAGTTGGGGCGGGCCCCCACCACGGCGACAACGCGCATGTTCAACAGGTCTCCTTGTAATAGTCCAGATACCAATCGAGGAAGCGCTTGATGCCCACATCAATGTCGGTGGTGGGCTCGTAGCCCAACCCTTCCCGGGAATGGTCGATGTCGGCGAAACTGGCCGGCACGTCGCCCGGTTGCATGGGTTCCAGGATGCGCTCCGCCGTCCGGCCCAAGTGGCGCTCGATGAGGGCGATGAAATCGGTCAGCCGCTCGCTCTTGTGGTTGCCCAGGTTGAAGATCTCGCAGCGGTGGTTGCGCTCGATGGCGGCGCGGATGCCGGCCACGATGTCGTCGATGTAGGTGAAGTCCCGCGCCATCTCACCCTTGTTGAAGACGCGGATGGGCTCGCCTGCCAGGATGGCCTTGGTGAAGAGGAAGAGGGCCATGTCCGGCCTGCCCCAGGGACCATAAACCGTGAAGAAGCGCAGGCCTGTGACATGCAGGCCGTAAAGGTGACTGTAGCAGTGGGCCATCAGCTCATTGGCCTTCTTGGTGGCGGCGTAAAGGGAGATGGGTTGATCCACCCGATCTTCCACGGAGAAGGGAATCTTGGTGTTGCCACCGTAGACCGAGGAGCTGGAGGCGTAGACGAGGCCCTCCACGCCGGGCGTGTGGCGGCAGGCCTCGAGGATGTTGAGGAAGCCGGTCAGGTTGCTTGCACCATAGACATGAGGATGGCTGATGCTGTGTCGCACGCCCGCTTGGGCCGCCAGGTGCACCACACGCTCCGGCTGGTGCGTCTGGAAGACCCGTTCCAGGGCGGCCCGGTCCGCAACGTCCCGGCGCTCCAACTGGAAGGCCGGATACTCCGCCAACCGGGCCAGGCGGTCCTCCTTGAGACGCGGGTCGTAGTAGTCGTTGACGATATCCAGCCCCGTCACCTTGTGGCCGTCCCACAGCAGGGACTTGCTCAGGTGGTAGCCGATGAACCCGGCGGCGCCGGTGACCAGGATGCGCATGGGAGTCCGGATTTGTGCGCGGATCAGGCCACGCCGTGGAAGTCTTCGTACCAGGCGGTGAAGCGTGGAATCCCGTCCTCCAGCCGTGTGAGGGGTTCGTAACCCAGGTCGCGGCGGCTGCTGTCGATATCGGCCCAGGTTTCCAACACGTCGCCGGGTTGCATGGGCTCCATCTGCAGGACAGCCTTTCTTCCCAGGCTCTCCTCGATGACGCGGATGAAATCCAGCAGCTCCACCGGTCGATTATTGCCCAGATTATACAGCTCGCAGTGCCCGTTGCGTGCCAGCGCGGCCCGAATGCCCGCCACCACGTCGTCAATGTAGGTGAAGTCCCGTTTGAGCCGGCCATGGTTGAAGACGCGGATGGATTCCCCCGCCAGGATGGCCTTGGTGAAGGAGTAATAGGCCATGTCCGGCCGTCCCCACGGGCCGTAGACCGTGAAGAAGCGCAAGCCGGTGGTGTTGATGTCGTAAAGATGGCTGTAGCAATGAGCCATCAACTCATTGGCCTTTTTGGTGGCCGCGTAGAGGGAGACGGGCTGATCCACCCGATCCTCGACGGAGAAGGGGACCTTGGTGTTACCGCCGTACACCGACGAACTGGAGGCGTAGACGAGACCCTCCACCTCCGGGGTGTGCCGACACCCTTCCAGGACATTGAGGAAGCCGACAAGGTTGGCTTCCACGTAGTCGTAAGGATGGGTCAGGCTATGGCGGACGCCGGCCTGGGCGGCCAGGTTGACCACCCGCTGCGGCCGGAAGTCGCGGAAGACGCCCTCCATGGCGGGGCGGTCGGCCAGATCCGTCCGGGTGAAGCGGAAGCCGCTCCGCGCTTGCAGCCGGGCGAGACGGGCCTCCTTGAGGGCGGGGTCGTAGTAGCTGTTCAGGTTGTCCAGACCCAGCACCTCGTGGCCGTCCTCCAACAGGGAAAGGCTGAGATGAAACCCGATGAAGCCGGCGGCGCCGGTGACCAGGATGCGCGTCATGAGGTCCTTTCCATCTTGTCCCAGACACAATGGCCCAATCGTCAAATGCTATCGTCATGCCACCAAGGTGCCTTGATGGCCTGCCCGGGCTGGATTGTCCGCGACGCGCTGCCGATACGACCGGGGCCTTCGAGTTCGTCGCCGGCGCTGGTCGCGGCGGCACCATTGACAAAACAACGTAATTTGCTGAACCAATGAGAGGAATGGAAGGAAGCTACATGGAGCGCAGCCCCGCAATCATCACCCATCGGCACATACGTTTCGCCGTGGTGGGGTGTGGCCGCATCGCCGCCAACCACTTTGGTGCCATCGAGAAGCATGACGCTCATGCCGAGATCGCAGCCGTCTGCGACACGGACCCCGCCGCCTTGGCGCGCGCGGTGGAGAGAACGGGGGCGGCCGGCTATGCCGGACTGACGGAGCTGCTCAAGGCCGGCCCCGCCGACGTGGTAGTGTTGTGCACTCCCAGCGGCCTTCATCCCAGCCAGGCCATTCAGGCGGCGCGGGCCGGACGCCACGTCATGAGCGAGAAACCCATGGCCACCTCCTGGGCCGAGGGCAAGCGCATGGTGCAGGTTTGTGATGAGATGGCGCGGCGCCTTTTCATCGTCAAGCAGAACCGCCGCAACGCCACGCTGCAGTTGCTCAAGCAGGCCGTGCGCCAGGGGAGGTTCGGCCGCATCTACATGGTCAACATCAACGTCTTCTGGTCGCGCCCCCAGGAATACTACGACCAGGCGGCCTGGCGCGGCACCTGGGAGTTCGACGGCGGCGCTTTCATGAACCAGGCCAGCCATTATGTCGACCTCGTGGACTGGTTGATCGGACCAGTGGAGAGCGTCTTCGCCTACACGGCCACCCTGGCCCGCCGCATCGAGGTGGAGGACAGCGGCGTGATGTCGATCAAGTGGCGCAGCGGCGCCCTGGGCACCCTCAATGTGACCATGCTGTCCTATCCCAGGAACATGGAGGGGTCGATCACCATCCTGGGCGAGCATGGCACGGTGCGGGTGGGGGGCATGGCCGTCAACGAGATCCAGCACTGGGAGTTTGCCGACCAGCGCCCCGAGGACGCCACCATCAAGGATGCAAGCTACCAGACCACCTCCGTGTACGGCTTCGGGCACCCGCTCTATTACGACAATGTGATCCGGACCCTGCGCGGCGAGGCGGAGCCCGAGACGGACGGGCGCGAAGGCCTGCGCTCGCTTGAGCTGCTGGTTGCCGCCTACCGCTCCGCGCGGGACGGTGTGAAAGTCTCCCTGCCCCTGGAGTACTGATCGCCATGACACAGGAGCGCAGGGCGCGCATCGCGGTGGTGGGAGGCGGCATCAACGGAGTGATGAGCGCCTGGGCGCTGGCCCGGGCCGGTCACGAGGTGGAGCTCTTCGAGCGCGGCCGCCTGATGGGGGAGACGAGCAGCGCCTCCACCAAGCTCATCCACGGCGGACTGCGCTACCTGGAGCAGGGCGAGTTCGGGCTGGTGCGGGAAAGCCTGCGCGAGCGCAGCTGGTGGCTGGCCCAGGCGCCGCACCTGGCCCGGCCGCTCGGCCTCATCCTGCCCATCTACCGGGGCGTGTCGCGCAGCCGCCTCCTCCTGCGCCTGGGTTTGCTGCTCTATGACCTGATGGCCGGA
Organism: bacterium; assembly: GCA_030685015.1. Taxonomy (NCBI): domain Bacteria; species bacterium. Next base: position 42,836 of record JAUXWS010000087.1, on the reverse strand, counting down.
CGGCGCACCCTCGGACGGCATGCCTGGCTGTCCCGCGCCGCCCTGGTCCGGCGTGCCCCGGATTTGAGGCCGGAGGGCCTGCAGGGGGGCTTCCTGTTCTACGATGTGCAGATGGATGATCAGGGCCTGGGCCTTTGGGCCGCCGATCAGGCCCGCGCCGCCGGGGCCACCATCCATGAGGGGGTGCCGGTGGAGCGGCTGGCGGTCGACGGCAGCTTCCTGGCGGGCAAGGAGCGGCAGGCCGACCTGATCGTCAACGCCGCCGGACCCTGGTGCCGGGACCTGCTGGACCGTTCCGGCGTGCCGGCCCGGCATGGCCTGGACCTGGTGCGGGGCAGCCACCTCGTCTTGGATCGTCCGCTGGCGGACGGCTTCTTTCTCCAGGTTCCGGGTGAGGAGCGCATCTGCTTTGCCCTGCCCTGGCGGGGAGGCACCCTGCTGGGCACGACCGAGGTGCGGCAGGGGTTGGCCGAGCCCATCGCCTGCTCGGGCGAGGAGGAAAACTACCTGCTGGGCGTGCATGCCTCGGCCTTCATTCAGGCGGCGCGCGCCACGGAGATCAGGGAGCGCTTCGCCGGACTGCGCCCCCTGGTGGATGTCGGCAGCGCCAATCCGGGGCGGACGACCCGCGAGTACGTGCTGGAGCAGGAAGGCCGCCTGCTATCTGTCTTTGGGGGAAAATGGACCACGGCCCGGGTCCTGGGGGAGAAAGTGGAACGCATGGCTGGACGCATCATAGCGACTGCAGGTGTCTGAGGCGTGTGGCGAAGCTTTATGTTCGACCTTTCATTACAATCCACGGCTCCGCGGCGCAATTGAGATGATGAAGGAGAGGAGTGTGGCGGAAAAGCTTTACTACGCGCATCCCACCGCCGTGGTGGACGAACCCTGCGAGATCGGCGAGGGAACCAAGATCTGGCACTTCAGCCATGTGATGACGGGGGCGAGGATCGGCCGGCGCTGCGTCTTCGGCCAGAACGTCAACGTGGACGGCGGGGTGGTCATCGGTGACGGCGTCAAGGTGCAGAACAACGTCAGCATCTATTCGGGAGTGATTCTCGAGGACCATGTCTTCCTGGGCCCCTCCTGCGTGCTCACCAACGTCACCAACCCGCGCAGCGAGATCAACCGCCACAGCCTCTACGAGACGACCATCATCCGTCGCGGCGCCAGCGTGGGCGCCAACGCCACCATCGTCTGCGGCATCGAACTGGGGCGCTACTGCTTCATCGGCTCCGGCGCCGTGGTGGCCAAGAGCGTGCCCGACTACGCCCTGATGGTGGGCGTGCCCGCCCGCCGCATCGGCTGGGTGAGCCGCCACGGCCTGCCGCTGGGCCAGCCCGACGCCGAGGGGGTCTACTCCTGTCCGGAAAGCGGCCTGCGTTACCGCGAAGTGGAGGCGGGCGTCTTGCGCTGCCTGGATTTCGACGAGGAGGCGCCGCTGCCCGACGAGCTGCGCAACGGCGGCCGCTTCTACGACGAGATCGTCCACGGCGGGCGGCTGACAGCTTGAGCGAAACCATTGGACCAGGAGCACAGGAAAGGAAGCTGAGGATGGGTGTTCCCCTGCTCGACCTGAAGGCGCAGTACGCCACCCAGCGCGAGGAGATCAACCGGGCGGTGCTGGAGGTGCTGGAGTCCCAACACTTCATCCTGGGGCCCAAGGTGAAGGAGCTGGAAGAGGCGGTGGGAGCCTATGTGGGCGCCGCCCATGCCTGCGGCGTCTCCAGCGGCACGGACGCCCTGCTCATCGCCCTCATGGCCGAGGGGGTCGGCCCCGGGGACGAGGTGATCACGCCGCCCTACTCCTTTTTCGCCACGGCCGGCTGTCCGGTCCGCCTGGGCGCCACGCCGGTCTTCGTCGAGATCGAGCCGCGCAGCTTCAACCTGGATCCGGCGCGCCTGGAGGCGGCCATCACGCCGCGCACCAAGGCGATCATTCCCGTCCACCTGTACGGGCAGAGTGCGGACTTGGCCCCCATCGTGGAGATCGCCGCCCGGCATGGCGTGACGGTCATCGAGGATGGCGCCCAGGCCATCGGCACGGAGTATCAGGGCCGGCGCGTGGGCGGCCTGGGCCAGTACGGCTGCTTCAGCTTCTTCCCCTCCAAGAACCTGGGCGGGGTGGGGGACGGCGGCATGGTGGTCACCCAGAACGAGGAGCGGGCCGCCCGCCTGGAGATTCTCCGCGTCCACGGGGGCAAGCCCAAGTACTACCATCGCGTCATCGGCGGCAACTTCCGCCTGGACGCCATCCAGGCGGCCGTGCTCACAGTCAAGCTGGGCAAGCTGGACGAGTGGACGGCGGCCCGCCAGGCCAACGCCGAGCGCTACCGGCGCCTGCTGGCGGAAGCCGGGTTGGTGGTGGATCCGGCCGGCCTGGACCCGGCGACCCTTGACATGGCGGGGCGCAGGGGCGTGATCCTGCCTTGGGCGCGGCCGGGCGACCGCCACATCTACAACCAGTTCGTCCTGCGCGTGGACCGCCGCGACGAGCTGCGCGCCTTCCTGAACTCGCGCGGCATCGGCAACGAGGTCTACTACCCCGTGCCCTTCCACCTGCAGGACTGCTTCGCCAACCTGGGTCACGGCCCGGGCGACTTTACCGTCAGCGAATGCGCCGCCAACCAGTCCCTGGCCATTCCCATCTACCCGGAACTGCGGGAAGACCAGCAGCGGGAAGTGGTGGGCGTCTTGATGGAGTTCATGAGGTGATTCCAGATTCCGGCTGGGCGTCCGCGCGGTTAGAGCGCCAAGGGCTATACCGGCGGGCAGGTAAACGCTTGTTTGATATCGGCGCCTCGGCGGTCGCCCTTGTGTTGCTCGCGCCGATGTTCATGGGATTGGCCCTGGCCATCGCATTTAAACTAGGGCGTCCGGTTCTATTCAGGCAAACACGGCCGGGGCTGCATGGGCTTTTGTTCGAACTGGTCAAGTTCCGCAGCATGACGGACGCCCGTGACGCACAGGGCCGCCTGCTGCCAGATGAGGAGCGCATTCCTCCGTTTGGCGCGTGGCTGCGCTCCACATCGCTTGACGAGCTGCCTGAATTGCTGTTGGTGATGCGTGGTAAGATGAGCTTGGTGGGTCCGCGCCCCTTGATGGTCGAGTACATTCCACGCTATTCCCCGCGCCAAGCCCGTCGCCATGAGGTGAAGCCCGGGATTACGGGTTTGGCGCAGATCCGAGGCCGCAACTCCTTGAGTTGGGAGGAGCGTTTCGAGCACGATGTGGAGTACGTTGAGCGCCACTCCCTGATGCTTGACTTTTGGATTCTTTGGAAGACCGTTTCTCTTGTGGTGAGAAGGGAGGGCATCAGCCATCCAAGGTACGCCACCATGCCCGAGTTTATTGGTCATTCGCCCAAGACTAGGATTATGGTGCTAGGGGCTGGCGGGCATGGCCGGGTGATCGGGGATGCCGTGCTGTGCACCGAGAAGTCGGGTGGAGAACTGCAACTGGTCGGATTTCTAGATGACGATGTTCAGTTACATGGCCAGACTTGCCTTGGCCGGCCAGTGTATGGCCCGATCGCTTCAACTATGTTTGGCGCAGGTGGCTGCGACTGTGTTATCATTGGTTTTGGCAGCAACCAATTAAGGATGACAGTGTTTCATTGGTTGGTTAAATCTGGAGTGCAAGTTCGAGCAGTAATCCATCCTTCGGCGGTCATTGCCGATGATGTTCCAATAGGAATGGGCACCTTCATTGCAGCCGGAGTTGTGGTCAATACTGGAGCATCTATCGGTTGCAACGTGATTCTCAACACTTCCTGCAGTGTCGACCATGACTGCCTGATTAAGAATCATGTCCACTTGTGTCCTGGGGTCCATTTGGGCGGTGGTGCCAATATTGAGGAGGGTGTTTTCGCAGGAGTTGGATGCTGCGTATTGCCTCAGCTGCGGATCCGTCCCTGGACAATACTCGGAGCGGGTAGCGTGCAGATCGTTGACAGTGAAGGATATGAAACTCGAGTCGGGGTGCCCGCCTTAAGAATTCGAAGCAGGATTCGGGATTTGTTGGATCAACCTGCGGAGCTGGAACGTGTGTTGGGAAGATTGCCCCATGACTTCTATCACCTGCCGGGCTATCTTAAGCTATGCGCACGCGAAGAAGAAGTTCGTTCACTTGCACTGCACATCACATTGGGGGAAACTGAATTGTTCGTTCCACTTCTGCTGCGGCTCGTACCAACGACTCTTACCGAAAATAGACTTTGGGATGCATATAGTCCATATGGCTATCCTGGACCACTAGTCTATGCTGTTTTCGAATCACAAGTGAATGAGTTGATGAAGGCTCTAAAACATTACTGCTATCAGAATAACATTGTATCACTATTTCTCCGCAACCACCCGTTGCTGGGCTGTTTCTCAGAGACAGCCAGCGCCATGGGGGAGATCTTCAAGCATGGCAACACTGTAATGATCAATCTTCGGCAAGATCTGGCCACTTTTGAGCAGGGCATGCGGAACAGCCACAAACGTGCAATCCGAAAACTCCAGAAGGCTGGTTTCGAAGTCCGAATTAACCACTGGGAAGATTATACTGTATTTCAAAAACTATACGCGCAGACAATGACCCGAGTCAATGCGGCTCGCTATTACTTCTTCAGTGGGGCATATTTCGATGATTTTCGTCGTGTTCTGAGCCCGAATGTCGCTTTGATATCGGTTCTGAACCCAGCGGGAAAGGTCGTCGCCGGTGGTCTATTCGTGCGAACTGGCGGTATTGTCCAATATCACCTTGGCGGCACCACGGATGACCATCTCAACTGGGCGCCATCGAAACTCATGTTTTACAAAGCTTTTGAGTATTATGCGGAATCTGGTGCCGAATGGCTTAACTTGGGAGGAGGATTGGGTGGCCGTGATGACGAGCTTTTTCAATTCAAACTTGGCTTCTCACAAGTGATATATCCGTATAGCACGCAACGGATTGTTGTGGATGGGGCCGCCTACGAAACCCTTTGCGAGCGCAACCAGATCGTGCACGGAATTGATGATGTGCCTGAGAGTTTCTTCCCCAAGTATCGTTATAACGTGAAAAGGTGAACCATGGCTAGACTATTTCTCTCGCCACCTCATATGCATGGCACCGAACTGGCTCTGGTTCAACAGGCCTTTGAATCGAATTACATTGCACCCCTGGGGCCCATGGTCGACGCCTTCGAACTTGAATTCTGTGAACTACTTGATCATGGGAATGCACTGGCTTTATGCAGTGGCACGGCCGCTATGCATCTAGCCATGCGCCTTGTTGGGGTGGGGCCGGGAACCACAGTGCTAGCCAGCACGCTTACATTCATCGGCAGCATCGCCTCTGCCTTGTACCAAGGGGCCGAGCTGGCCTTCGTGGACGCGGATCGAGAGAGCTGGTGCATGGATTCACACGTCCTTGCGGAGGCTCTAGCAACCTGTGAACGGGAAGGGCGTCGCGTGTCTGCCGTAGTTCCCACGGACTTGTACGGCCATCCTGCAGATATGGACCCCATACTGGCCCTTTGCCGCGAGCGTGGCATCCCCGTGTTACAAGATTGCGCAGAGGCGGTGGGGACCACATACAAAGGACGGCCTGTGGGACTGGACGCGGACGCCGCCATCTTCTCCTTCAACGGCAACAAGATCATCACCAGCTCGGGCGGCGGTATGCTCTGTTCGGCGAATAGGGACCTAATAGACCGCGCCCGTAACTTATCGCAGCAAGCACGTGAGCCCAAGCCATACTATGAGCACAAGGAGTGGGGTTACAATTACCGCATGAGCAACGTGTTGGCCTCCATCGGCTTGGCGCAATTGCGTGTGCTGCCCGTGCGTGTGGCCGCACGGCGGCGGATCTTCGAAGCCTATCGCCTAGGCTTGGATAATGTGCCGGGCATTACTTTCATGCCCGAGGCTCCGTGGGCTGGTCACAACCGCTGGCTCACCGTGATCCAGATCGACGTCGACAAGTTTGGTGTGGATCCAGAGACCTTGCGCCTGCACTTGGAGACGGACGATATCGAGACCCGGCCCGTGTGGAAGCCCATGCATTTGCAGCCTGTCTTCCGCGGCAGTCGCTGCTTCGGCAGCACCGTGGCCGAGCAGCTCTTCGCAGGCGGCCTTTGCCTGCCCTCGGGAAGTGCCTTGACGGACTCCGACATTCATCGGGTGATCGATCGCATCCGCACCTTCGGGGAGTGCCGCAGGTGATCATCCACGTGTATAAGCAATACTATACTGGCCCGGCAGCGCCAGGCAGCATGCAACCCCGCAAACTGTCGGTCGCCTTGGCTGATGCGGGGCATGACGTGCATGTGGTGGCCAGCGACCTCAACGTCTACAGTGAGCAGGCGGAGCCGGAGGAGGCTATCTCCACCATCAGCGGAGGAGGCGTTTTTGTCCATCGCGTGAAGGAACATTCTGGCTTGCGTAGGAGCCTAGCCGCCCGTTTGAAGAACTATCTCGGCTATGTCAGACCCGCTCTCCAAGTGGCGGCGACGTTGCCTCGCCCGGATATTGTGCTGGCTTCCGTGCAACCCCTGTTTGCCGCCTGGGCCGGCCGGCGAGTGGCCCGCAAGTACGGGGTACCTTGGCTGCTGGAGGTAAGGGATCTTTGGCCCGACGCCCTTGAGGTCAAGGGGGCCATCCGTTCATGGCAGGCTAGGCCTCTCCATGCATTAGCCAACTCCTTGTACAACAGCGCGGACCGCATCGTTTCTATTACACCGGGCATCAAGGTCGAGCTGCTGCGCAAGGGGTTAGATCCGCGACGTGTGGACGTGTTTCCCAACGGCTTCGACCCAGACTTGTTCAAGGTTGAGGAAGGCGAGCGCAAAGAGCAGCGGCGCGCCTTAGGTTGGGACAGCTCGATTGTATGCCTGTTTACTGGTACCCACACAGAAGTAACGGCCGTGGACACCTTAGTGCGGGCTGCTGCCTATGTGCCGGCAGACAGGGGCATCCGCTTCGACTTTGTCGGATACGGACAGACCAAGCCGAGGGCCATAGCCCTGGCTCGTGAGCTGGGGCTGCAACACGTGTACTTCCACGATCCTGTGCCAAAAGGTAGGATACCCGGGTTGATCGCGGCGGCCGATATCTGCCTTATGTCGCTCTTCGAGAGTCCGCTAATCCACATTTACTTCGAAAACAAGCTGATGGACTACATGGGGTCCGGCAAGCCCATTGTCGCGGCCATGGGCGGACAACAGGCGGAAATCATAGCCGCCCACCAAGCCGGTCGCGTAGTGCCGGCCTTTGACGCCAAGGGCCTCGCCGCTGCGATCCTGGACTTGGCGGCGGACCCCACTGTCCGCGATACCATGGGAGGCAACGGGCGACGATTCGTGCAAGAGCATCTCCTGCTACCTGACATCCTAGGCCGCTATGTCCGCGTCATCGAAGCTGTGGCCAGGGGCCAAGCCTACGAACTACTTAGCTGGGAACCTTTCGCGTGAGGATGATTCAACTGCTTTTGGGCATCGCATTGGTGGCCTTCCATGTGGTGCAGCGCCTCGTTTGGCTGGCTCCTGGTAGGTTGGGCTGGCTGTTCTACATTGCCAACATCGTGGGCGAGGTGGGACCCAAAAAGCTGGGTGTTCCCCGGCACCGCTTCGAGACTGCGGCGGTTATGGTCGGCCTCTTGGCCCTATGGTGGGGAGGATTAGATGTAGTGTTCGTCTTGGCCTTATCAGTTGTTCTGCTAGTATGGTCGCTTCAGTTAACCCGCCAAGAACGGCGGTTCATGAACGAAGTCTGGAACACCCGGGACACAATCGGCCCCGAACCGACGAATGCTGCTTGCAGCCGCGGGTTGGCCCGTGCCTATCCCGCCCCTTCAATGCATCCGCAGTTGACCTTTACTATTATAGGTCCCTTCACTCAGCGGCGCCCCTCGTATTCCATGGGCACAATGGCGGTGGGCCGCCGCTGGCGCGTGCAGGTCGTCGTGGGCAACCACACCATTACTCCTACGCAGACCGCCCAGCGCTTGCGGGTGGCCACGGGGGATGGCGTGAAGTTGTTGGGGGAAGCTGAACGACAGCTGGGAGTGCTAAAGACCGGCCAGATCCATCGCGTGGATCTTGACTTCGAGGCGGTGGCCGCCGCTGCCAGCTCACACATCGACTTGACCTGCGAATGGGGCGAGAGCACTTGGCGCGCCAACTTGGCTGTCGAGGCCGTCCTCGCACGGGCACCCCGGATTACATCGGCTGCTGTTACCCGCTGGCCCGGAGCCTGCACATCAGCCTTCGCCTGGCGTGGCGACATGGATATTTACGACACCTCTACGTGTCAGTCCATCGAGGGGCTGACCCTGACCTTTGACATAGCGTCACGCTACCGCATGCCGCAAACCATGTACCTCTCGTCCCGGCTGTCGCTGGATGAAGAGGAGGCGACCCGCTGGGCCGCGTACTACGGCATCGACCGTGGCGCGGACCAGATCCCGCGCTTCATCTCGTGGATGAATGAACACGTGGAGCTGCGGCACCGCGCCAGCTATCCCTTCGACAGTTCCCTGCCCTATCTAATCGAGCTAGGCAACCACGGCCACCTGCATTACGGTACGGACACAGCGACGGCGGAGGAGAACGGATGGAAGCTGGACGCCCGCATGGGTGCTGGCCGTTACCGGTGGCTGAGCGACAATGAAGGTTCGCTGGCGGAGCAGCGCGACAACGCACTGGAGATGCGGCGCATGAGCGAATTGCATTTCGGGTTCACGCCGAAATCTTGGGCCATGCCCGACCGCACCAACGATGCTTTCACACCCAAGGCCATGGAAGCGGCGGGCTGCGAAGTGCTGTCCGATTCCGACGTGCGGACCAAGCATAATGTCCTGCTGCAGCCGCCCCCGCATTGGGCGCCGGGCGCTCGACAGGCTGTGGAGCTAACCAAACGTTATCCCGGCGATCCCGAGCACATCTTCCATTATTGGATGAACCTGTTCTGGATTCACCGCGCCATGCGCAAGGCCATCCCCGTAATCTTCATGTGCCACCAGCACATGCGGCAGTTCACGGGGTGGGTGGGACCACGGCTCACCGAGGCCATCCTGCGCCACGTCCTGCACGCATTTTCGGGTGATTTCTGGATCAACACGGTGTACGGTTTGGGTGTCTACTGGCGGGACGTGCTAAGCGACCGTGCCAGCGTGAAGATTGCCTTTGCAGCCGAGGGCCTGCGCGTGGAAAGCACGGCTCCCCTGGAGCACGCCAGCATTCCCGTGGACGTCGTGTTCGAGGATGGCCAGAAGGCCACCTGGCTGGTGACCTGCCCGTCGAGGAGGGCAGTACAATTGGACGCCGTGGGCAATGTACAGGGCTGAGATCCACGCTACCGGCCGGCGCACAATAGAGGGCCATGTGTTGGCCGGCCGCGGAGGGACCCCATGACATGGCGGATTCGTGCCGTCGACCCCCATGCCGACCGGGCAGGTGTCGCCGCCCTGGTCGTTGCCTGCTATGGCACGGCGGGGGTGACCCAGGCGGCCTTCGACCATTGGCACTTCGGTTTGGGCGACGGAGCGCAGGGAATGTCAGTGGCCGTGGATGGTGACCACCTCGTAGGCATGCAGCCAATGGAGCTGACGACCCATCTACTGGGGGGACGGGCCGTCACTGCAGGCGTCCTGACGGGTGTGATGGTACACCCCGACTACCGTCGTCGGGGCATCTTCTCGGCCTTGGTGCAGGCTTGCGAGGAGGAGGCGTGGCGGCGGGGGGCGGCTTTGGTGTGGACCATGCCCAATGATCGCAGTCGCCGCGGCTTTATCAAAGCTGGCTATTTAGAGCCTGGGGAACGCCGCCTGCATGTATGGAGCCGGCGGCCGGAGTCGATGCTGCGACGGCGTGCGCCCCGTTGGTTAGCTTCCACATGTGCATGGTCACTGCGTTTCGTGATTGGACGCTTGCCGTCAGTGCAAGGGACAAGAGTTGAACAGGCCGAGCCGGATGATCCCCGCTTGGCGGAAGTGGCGATAGCCCACCAAGCCCATTGGCCCGGCTTGGTACAGCAGCGAGATGAGGTATGGCTCCACTGGCGCTACGCCACGCCGGGACGTCCGCCATATTTGGTGCGTTTGGCCACCGATCTGCAGGGCAGGGGGCTCGCCTGGGCGGTGGGCGCCTTGGAGATGCGCGAGGGCTTGCAGGTGGGGTACTTGGTCGACTGGCTCGGCATGGATGACGACGCCCTCATCGCCTGCGGTGTAGATCTCCTGACAGCGCTGCATGACCTGGGCGCAGACCTTGTGATGGCGGTGGTAGCCAGCCAGAGCCAGCAGGCCCAGTTGCGCCGCCTGGGCATGCGGGTCCTAGCGCCAGGCCTCGCACCTAAACGTTTCTACACCGTTTATCGACCGGCTCCAGGCCTGGGCGAAGAGGACCTCGCGCAGTTGAGGGAGCGGAAGCATTGGTTCCAGAGCATTGCAGATTGGGACACTCTATGACGCAAATGCTGCATGCTGTGTCGGTGGATGTGGAGGACTTTTCGTCTGGTTGCCTGCTGCACGTTTGTGGACGTATTGTACCCCCGCACCAAGATGTGGTTCGCCTGACGGAGCGTATGCTGGGCCTACTCGAGGAAAGGGGCGTGCACTGCACGTGCTTCGTCCTTGGCGAAGTGGCGGAGGCCTTTCCCAACCTCGTCAAGCGCATTCATGAGCAGGGTCACGAGTTGGGCGTCCACGGCTGGCACCACCACCGCGTCTTTGAACAGGAGCGCACGGTCTATGGCGAGAGCCTGCGCCGGGCACGCGCCTTGTTGCAGGATCTGAGCGGACAGGAGGTCCTGGGCTACCGGGCCGTGGCCATGAGCATTACTAAGGCCACGTGGTGGGCCTATGATGCGATCTCACAGGCGGGGTTTCGCTATTCCAGCTCTATATACCCCTTCAGGGGAACGCGCTATGGCGTGCCAGAGGCTTCCCCGGGCGCCCACCGAGTGACCGTCGGGTCCGGCGGGGAGCTGTTAGAGATTCCCTTGTCGGTCGTGCAGTTGGGGCCCTTGCGCCTGCCGGCCTTGGGGGGCGGGTACTTCCGCCATCTTCCCTATGCATACAGCCGCTGGGCCTTGGCCCGCTTGGAACGCGAACAGCGGCCGGCGGTGATCTACCTGCATCCTTACGAACTTGACAGCCAGTTCTCCTTTTGGTGCATGCCCATCGACCTATCCCGTGCAGAGGAGCACGCCATCCGGAGGGTCTTCAGATCTCAGCTTCGCAACCGGGAACAGACGGAAGGTAAACTGGGGAAGCTGCTCGCGGAGGCGCGCTGCTCGACTATACACCAAGTGTTTGGACCCATGCTGCCATGAATGGACAACGTTCCCCTGTGACCCCGCTCCTGCATATCTGTCAGATCACAAGCATGCACCCCATGTACGATGCGCGGATCTACGAGCGCACCTGCCGGGCCTTGGTGCGCATAGGCCACCGCGTAACCCTTATCATTACCCATGACAAGGCCGAGACCTTGAATGGCGTGGAGATCCTGCCGATTCCCGAGCGGCGGGGCCTGCGTCGCCGAATCCTCAGTTGCTGGGATGCACTGCGTCTGGCCCGCCGCGTGAAGGCTGACGTGTACCATTTCCACGACCCCGATTTGTTACCGTGGATGGTGCTTCTGGCGTGGCAGGGACGACCCGTGATCTATGACAAACATGAAAACCATGTGGTCCGCTTCCACATGTGGGGCTTGCCGGGATGGATGGCACGCTTGGCCGGAGGCATGTACACGGCCATAGAGTGCTGGTGTATAGCCCAGTTCGCGGGGGTGGTGGCCGTTTCGGACAGCATCCTGGCCATGTCCGATGGCGTGCGGCGAGATGGCGTTCTGGTCCAGAACGTGCCGGACATCAAGCGGTTGGTGGATGTAGAGGTTCCAGAGGTCAAGCCCTTGCCGCCCACTGTCTACACTTCGGGCACGCATTCGGATGATCGGCACTGCCGCCAGACCATCCAGGCTATGCCGGAGGTATTGGCCAAACACCCGGACACGGTGTTCGCGTTCGTGGGCCGTTATGAACCAGCCGGATACGACCAGGTGCTGCGGGAGCTGGCCCGCCACCTTAGTGTGGAGCAGAACCTATGTTTGGAGGGCATGCTGCCCTGGAAGGATAATTTCATGCGCCTCATGAACGCCCACATTGGCTGTGTCTTTTACGAAGACAATGTGAACAACCGTGTGACCATCCCTAACCGCATCTTCGAGTACATGTTCTGTGGGGTGGCGGTACTAGCGCAGGACTTTCCGGAGCTGGTGAAGATCCTGAACGATACGCAAGCTGGCCTTGTAGTGGACACTTCCCGCCCAGGGGACATCGCCCAGGCTATCATCACATTGCTGGACGACCCATCACGTCGACAGGCGATGGGCACTCGGGGGCGCCAAACAGTGCTGGAGACCTACAACCTGAATCGACAGGTGCTCAATCTACTTCAGCTTTATAACCGAGTCTTGCGCGCCTCGCAAATGCAGAATACAATGCGCGACGAGATGAATCACGGGAGCCGATTATGAGAGCCAGTCATATCATGCCCTTGTCATTGCTGCTTCTTGCGATGGCCTGTCACAAGGATGAGGGAACCACGTGGAGGAATGTGACCGTCTTGGGCGATCAGACCACAGCGGCGAGCTTTGGCCCCAACGAGCGCGTAACCATCGAAGGTGATTTGGCGTTTTTGTATGAAGGGAACGACGCTGGATTGGTGATCCGCGGCGAGGTGGAATTCCGCTTGGCTGAGGGGGCTACTTGCAAGTTGCCTCCTATGATACTCTTGGAGGACGATGCCCACTTGGTTGTGAAGCGCTTGGGTGCAGGGCCATGGTATAGTTTAAAGTACGAGCATGCTGAAGGGACGCTGGCGCTGGATAATGTGGACATCGAGGGTGGACAAATAGGCCTAGAGATCCGTGCGGCTCAACGGGTGATGTTAAGCAGGTTAACCATGGATGAAAACGAAATTTATAGTATCTATTGCGACAACGTGGCGAGGGCGGAAATTGAAGATTTGACCATCATGAATAGCCAATATGGACTGTATTGCTCTAATAATGTTGATTCATTGATTATGACAAGATTCACAATTAGTAACTGTGAGATAGGAATTTATAATATTCGATCAGGAATGATCATTGATAATGGAGAAATATCGCATTGCTCAAATGTTGGCCTATATTGTCATGGCGAGGATTTTTTGCATGCCACTTATATAGATTTTTACGCCAATTTTTACCATATCTATGAGCGTCAAAGAAATGATCTAAACATCACATATTGCGACTTCGCAGGACAAGAACGGTATGTTATTTACTTTCATAGCGCGCTATATGGTAGAAATAATATCAGGCAAAACAACATTAGTAACGAGGCGAACTTTGTAAAGGTTGTGTCAGGTACTGTTGATGTCACTGAGAACTACTGGGGAACAACACAAGATGACGTGATTGCCGGAAGGATGATAGATCATCGTGTTGAAACTCAGTTGGGCACAATAAACTATCTTCCTTTTTTAATCATGCCAGTCGCCAATGCAGGAAGGGCAGATTAGTTCACGATCAAACAGGGGAAACAATGATGCCGAAAGGAAAAGTCGCGACCTTGACCTTCTTTAACCGATTGAATTTCGGTGCGGAATTGCAAGCATATGCGTTGCAGCGAAAAATCTCTTCACTGGGTTATACCTGCGAAATCCTAGATGTGCTGTCGCCGGACGATCCCCAAGCGCGACAACCGGTCAGATATAGCGCACGAAAGGCCGCGCACCGGATGCACAGCAGCCAAACAAAGCTCAACAATTATCTCTATAAAAAAATGGAACGCTTATTTGGGTACAAAAATGAGCGACTGACGCGTCGTGGTTTTCAAAAATTTAAAGAACAACATTTAGTTGTCTCACAGCAGAAGTTCGCTTGTGTTGACGATCTTTATTCTATCGATCTTGATTACGATACCTTTGTCACCGGCAGTGATCAAGTCTGGAATCCGCAAACTCGGATCACTTCGCCAGAGCCATACTTTCTCACTTTCGCCCCGCCTGCATCGAAGCGGTTTTCATACGCGGCCAGCTTCGGTATCACCATGCTTCCCGAGGACATGAGGGAGGATTACCGACGGTGGCTGGCCAACATCCAGAACATTTCCGTGCGTGAGAATGAGGGCGTCGCAATCGTCCGGGACTTGACCGGACGCCAAGCCCAGGTGGTGTTGGACCCCACCTTGCTCATCACGCCTGATGGTTGGCGGGAGGTGGCTCGCCCGTACGCAGAAGGACGATATGTCGTGATTTATAGCCGGGTTTACTCCAAGTACATCTACGATGTCGCCGTGCGGGTGGCCAAGAGCCTTGGTGCGCGGATCATCCGCATTCCGCGCGGCCACATCCGCGAGGGTCTCGAATTCGGCGTGAGTTACGCTTTCGGCAACGGGCCGGCTGAGTTCCTGGGCCTGTTTCAGGGTGCTGCCTTCATTATCAGCTCCTCATTCCACGGCACGGCCTTTGCTGTCAATTTCCGCAAGCCATTCTATACCATACTCAGGAAGGGAGGTGCAGTCAATAGCCGCATGACAAGTTTTCTGTGCAATATTGGCTTATCCCATCGCATTCTATATGAACAGGATGAATTGAGGCAAATCGTGCCGCATGTTGATTTCGCTCAAACCGATATGGTCTTGTCGCGGGAACGTGCCGCGTCCACGGCGTTCCTCCAACAATCATTGGCAGGGTAAGAGTAAGCAGGACTCGAACAATCAGCTTTATTTGGACTGATTGAAGCATGCGCCACTATATCGAACAACTTACACGGCAGGTTCCAAACCTTTTTTGGAATTTCGTCGAACAAGGAGCGGTGACAGGTGTCTCTCGGCTGCTCTTGTTTCCCATCGCCGCACACCTAGTCGGCAAAGGGGAGTTCGGTCTCTTTGCAACCGCGCTAAGTGCCGTGCTGATCATAGGTGTCAATCCTGCTAATGGACTTGCGGTGGGGCTGTTGAGGAATATGTCACGTTATGGCGAGGATCAACAGCGTAAATTGGTGAGAACGGCCCTGGGATTGAGCTGTAAGTTAATTATAGCGGTTGTCGTTGCATTATTGTTTATTTCTTCCATAATGTACTACGAGCGATTTTTTGATGTTAAAACATACTTATGTGTTATTTTTCTCGGAATGTCGTTATATGCGGAAAATCAAATAATGCTGGTTATGACCCCACTTAGGTTCAGACGTCAATTCAAGTCGCGATCCTTATGGTATCTTGCCGCTTCGCTGGCGACGGCGTTTATGGGAGTCGTGGGTTGTGCCATTGGCGGTGTGGTTGGTTTGGCTGCGGGAATGATGCTGAGCAACTATCTCTTGTACTTCCTCGCCCAACGCCGATTCAGGGAACCACACGTCACCCCGCAGGCGGAGCTGGCAACCGTGCTGAAGGGCGTTTGGTTCCACATGACCTTGGCTGGCATGTTAGTGCAGGCCGGACCACATTTGAACAGAATAGTTTTGCGAATCTTTTGGGATAATGAAGCGGTGGCCGACTTGTTCGCCGCCACCGGAATCGTCTACCTGTTTGTCACGCCGGTATCCAACAGTGGCGCTCTTCTTTTAAGCATGATCTCAAAGTACAACTCGGTCAAGGAGATCTCACGAAACACTTATCGACTAATCCTTGGTATGATGGTTGCGCTTGGGGCGGGAGGCATGCTGTTTTTCTATTTCCTCTCGCCGTTGATGTTGCGTCTGCTGTTCCCCGGCTTTGGCAATCGTGCGGTGGGCCTGTTTCCCATTTTGATCTGGATGATACCCGCGAACTTCGTGATCGCATTCGTCCGGCCGCTGATCACTAAATTCGCCAAAGTGGCCTGGATTCCAACAATCAACTTCAGCGTTCTGCTGTTAATTATCGTCCTGATGTTCAGCCTGGTCCCCAAATGGGGTTTGATCGGTGCCGCTTATTCCATCTGCATCGGCAATGTGGCGGAAGCCGTGCTGCGGTTAGTGGTGTTCGCCATGATCTATCACGGCCGGCAGCGGGATGACCAGGACGACAAAGGCGCAGAGACGCCCCCACCATCGGACGCACGAAATCTAATCAGTAGGCCAGCTGATACCTGCGACGCTTGAGTAAGCGGTTGGCCGCATTCTGGTACACATCCCTCGCAGCCTCCAGACCGATGCGGAACGGGTTGCTGCGCCATCGATGGACATGTACTAGGATCATGATGGGGAGCGACTGAGTCCCAACCATTTCCAGTGTGGGGAAGAAGTGATTATAACTGCGAAAGGTGTCTGATGCATACAACAGCTGTTGGTGGTCGCGCCATTCGTAAACCTCAGCTACGACGCCCGCTTCCTTCAGCAACCCTGGAAATTTTAAGAGCAAATCACCATTGGAGCGGTAACCGCGACGGGGTAGACCCGCCTCGCCATGCGCGCAAACCGTGCGCAATGGAAAGCCGGCCTTGGCGAACAGCTCCACTTCGCGCAGGAATAGGTCGCGGGCCTGGCGGAAGTCGCCACTGCAACGATCCAAGCACTCATGGTGGTAACCGATCTCGTGGCCTTGGTCGGCAATGGCCCGCAAATGGTCCGGCATGAAGCAGTTCCGTCGCGTGTGGACGTACATGCTGGCTGGAATGCCCAATTTGGCAAGGTGCCGTGCAACGGCCACATGGTGTGGCAAGTCACGCTCCACGTCGAAGCGTAGGATGGCCCGGTCCGCGGGGAGGGCGCCCAAAACGATCCCATCGTCCATACGGATGTAGCGCTTCACCGACTGCACCTGGTGGACCAGGGCGTGTATCAAATGGTCATAACTGTATTGCATGTTCAAGGCCTTTCGCAGGTGGTGTAACTTCGTTTCTGGACTTTCCTGCCCCGCCGTCTGGCGCGGGAGGAGCGTAAATTTGTACAAAGCCCTCCCGCGCCAGACGGCCCGGGAGTAAAGCGCGGGCCAATTGTCCATTCTTGGTGAATCACAACAAACACCAGGAGGACGCATGACCCGCAACGACGAAACTACCACACTCGGCCTGCTAATGGATCTGGTTTCGACCCATGGCACAGCGGAAATGGCCCAGACGATGACCCAGCTGCTGAACCTTGCGATGCAGTTCGAGCGGGAGAACCATCTGCAGGCCAGGTTGTATGAGCGCAGCGACCAGCGCCGCGGCGTGGCCAATGGCTACAAACCCAAGACCGTCCGCACCCTGCTTGGCCCCTTGGCCGTGTCAGTGCCTCAGGCGGTGATGACCGACGGCAGCGGGGAGTCCTTCTACCCTTCCGCCCTGGAGAAGGGGCTGCTCAGCGAGCGCGCCCTGCTGACCTGCATGGGGGAGATGTACTTCAGAGGCATCTCCACACGCAAGGTGACAGCGGTCTTCGAGAAGTGCCTGGGCATGTCCGTCAGCTCCACCCAGGTCAGCCGGGCCGCAAAGCTGCTGGACGAGGAACTCGCGGCCTGGCGTGAGCGCCGGCTGGGGCGTGTCCGCTACCTGCAACTGGACGCACGCTACGAGAAGGTCCGCATGGGCGGGGCCTATGTGGATTGCGCCCTGCTGTCCGCAGTCGGCGTCACGGAGGACGGCACCCGACGTGTCATGGGTTTGAGCGTGGCCCTTTCCGAAGCCGAGGTCCACTGGCGGGGCTTCCTGGAAAGCCTGTGCGCGCGGGGCATGCACGGCGTCGAGTACATCGTCAGCGACGACCACAGCGGCCTGAAGGCGGCACGCCAGAAGGTCCTGCCCAGTGTCCGCTGGCAGCGCTGTCAGGCGCACCTGTCCCGGAACGCCCAGGACCACTGCCCGCGCCGGAGCCAGAAAGCCATCCTGGGCGAGGACCTGCGCAGTGTGTGGAGCAGCAGCTCCCGGGAGGACGCCCAGCAGCAACTGGACCGCCTGGTCGCCCGCTACCGGCCATCGGCCCCCAAGCTCGCGGACTGGCTGGAAGCCAACATCCCGGAGGGATTCACGGTCTACGAACTGCCCTCCAGCCACCGCCGCAAGATGCGCACCTCGAACATGACCGAACGCAATGTCCAACAGGAACTCCTCCGAAGGACCCGCGTCTGCAGCCTGTTCTGCAACGAGGAATCCCTGCTGCGCCTGGGATCCGCGGTCCTGATGGAACTGGACACCCGCTGGCTCTCACAGAGAAAACGCTACATCACCTGGGAGGACACAACCCGCGACGGCCTGAAGCAAATTTCCAGAAAAGATGTTGCGTGATCCTTTCGCACAGGCAGTTGATGAATTCGATATGGTTGTTAACATCGCCTTAAGTATCATACTGGTGTGCTAGGAGGATGAACGCCTCCAAGGCTGCGAGGAAGGTGAAAACAAATCGGTTGTCATTTAAATTGCCGCTGAAAAGTGCATTGACGATGGCGAATACAAACAGAAGTACTAGTAATCTTATCTCGGCGGAAAATATCGTATACGACTTGAAGACGCAACGAAGCATGGTCATATTGATGCCGATTAGGAAGACGATCAAGACAAGAGCGCCCAATTCCACCCAGATTTCAAGTAGCATGTTGTGCGGATAGGTTCCTTGCGCGGTATCGGGCCGTTCTACCAGTGCATTAAATCCACCCACGCCAACGCCCCACAGTCCTTCGGAACTATTGATAGTGTTCAAAGCTGTTCTGGCAAAGGAAATACGCGTGAAGATGGATTCACCACCTCCGCTCAAGGCCAACTGATAGCGGGCTAACTCCTGGGCGAAATACCGCTGTGCCAACAAGAAAGCCATGACAAATGCACCGCCAGTCATTGCAATCGCCCCCACCGAACGCAACATGTCCAAGAGTCCCAGGCCAGTCGTGTCGCCCCGCAGTGAGTGGTTGATTTTGCCCACCTGGTGCAGAAGGAAGGCCAGGGCCAAGGTTGCTATGGTGGCCAGCAAGGGGCCGCGACCACCGGCGCTGACCACTCCATACAGAGACAAAGCCATAGAAGCTAGGAGCAGCAGGCGGACGAAAGGTTTCTTCCATTGTGTGATGAGGTAAAGAGAGAAGAACAGGGCCACGCCATTGATGCGCCCGAAAGCCAGGTAGTTTGCGCTTAAGGCGCGAACCCGCCGGTCATTCTCCTCACCGCTTGTGATAAGGTCTATATTCAGCAACAACATCATCACGATGAACGGAGCAATGAACCACCACAGGTCGGATCTCTTCTTGAAAAGGAAAAACGGTGAAATGGTAGCTAAACCAATGAAGGCTATGAAGCGGAAGGTTTTATCCAATCCGTAATGTGGGCTACTCGTGTATGATAAGGAAATAAGCATCATTAAACTAATTGTGGAATAAATGATGAATGACCATGAGAAGGCTAACCTGTTAATGGCATCTTCCTCGTATTGACGAAATATGCCTATGATGGTAATAGCGGAGAATAAAATAGTAAAATCGACGTAAATACTAATAAAAACCACTCTGGGATCTGCCTTGAACGCACCAGCTAGTAAAAAAGTTGAAAAGGCAAAGCACGGTCGCCTCAGACCAATTAAAATAGCAGTGAAAATAATAATGATGACTATGATTTGTTGCATGGAAATTATAGTTCGTTGACAATACTCAAGGTTTTAAGCCCGGTGTGTTTCTCTACATCGCGGCTGGTCAGAATTACACCGGAAACCGCATTCAAATAGAAGGGGATTAGTAGAGATGTGAGTAGGCCTATCAAGGGAATCACAATTAACGCGATGCTCTTGATGGGCCATTCAAGCTTGCTGTTGCGATTCACATAGTCCAGCACTTCCAAGGTGAGCGACGCAGATTGGTTGGCCCGCATAGTAGCTTCTTCCAATTGGCGTACTAACACAGTGCGCACCGCCACCAGATCACTCAGCGAATTGTTCATGTTGTTGGAGATGATTGAGTTCTTGGAGTTCAAGGTCATTTGATGCTCGATCTCCTTCCGGAGGTCTTGCAGTTGCAGCATCCTGCCGGCGATGTCCTTGGCCAGCGACTGTTTGAACTGCTGTACCGTCGCCAGGCGAAAGCCAATGGCTTGGTTGGTCCTATCCAAATTGTTCCGCAGGATCTGCATAGGACGTGAGTCCGCCACGAACTGACTGTTCGTCTGCAGCTCCTGCTCCTGCTTTATTGCTGTGGTGCATAGGGCCAGCAACTGCTCGTCCTCCAGCAAGGGGGTTGGGATGTTTCGGTAGTCCGTGCTGGTCAACAGGCACTTCAGCTGCTCCAACTCGAAATCCAGTTTCTCAGCGATGACCCGCTGCGCCTGGAATTGGGTGTTGATCTCGGAGAGATCGCGTGTCAAGGCGGCCCGTACTTCGTTGGTCAGCGAGAGGTTGGCAAAAAAGTCGCCGTCGGTTATGATGTGCGACAGCGAATCGATTCTGGCGTTGATGTCGTTCAGCAACCCCTGATAATGGTTCACCTCCCTGGTGTCTTGGTTGCTGTTGCCAGTACGGGCCCGCAAATAGACGGCCAGGACGTGGCGCAACAGGTTACTAGCTTGATTCTCGTCGCGTGAGCGGAAAGCCAATTCGATGATGCTGCTGTTCTGCGTGCTCGTGGCCGACAGCCCGGATAGCACCTCGTTGTGGCTGATGGGCGCGGATGGGAGATCTGTATTGTAGGCGTGGATGGCTGCGTTAATTATCAGATCCGACTTGATATACTCCAACTCGGTATTAATCAGTTCACTTAATGACATTCTAGTCTGCTGATCGGACAGGTTCAATCGAGGTTGATTTATCTTAGTATTTATTAACAGCTTAGTTGAATATACATATTTATTATCGGCGGTCATCGCCGACAACGCTGCGATGATAAGAGAGGTGGTGAATATGACAACTGATGTCTTCTTGTAACGGAAGACGATAATCAGCATATCACGCAATGTTATGTGTTGTGAAGAGGTCATGAAAATCCCCGGTTTAAGCGAACAGTTTGCGATACATCCATGAAGGAATTACTAACACTCTGCGATTAATTATAGATCCGATTAGATTAACATTAAGAGATCTCATTTGTTCGCTGAATGTCTGAGCCGTTTGTCTCCTGGTCCTGCCGTACTGCACTACTAAAATTGCCGCATCAGCCAATGATGCCCACAGCAAGCTTTCCGGAAAACTGGCCGGCGGCGCGTCCACGATGACCCAGCGGTACTGCTCCTTCAATCGGGCCAGGGTCTGGGCCAGATCGGCCGCCTTGACCCGGCCCAGGGCCCGGCGATCCCCCCTGGCGCTGAGCAGATGCAGCGGCCCATCCCGGTAGATTCCGGTCGCTCCGCCGCTGGTGTGATGCTCCAGGAAGGAGTCCGGCGCACTTTGGGCCTCCACCAGACTGGCCCGCTGGGAGCGTGAATTGACATCCAGGAAGATGACCTGGCCCGGGTGCAGGTCGGACAATTGCTGGGCCACGGTCAGGGCGATGCTGCTCACGCCGACGCCCGTGTCCACGCCACAGAAGGCGATGCTGCGGACACGGTCCGTCATGTGCTCGAGTTGGGAACTCAATGATTCCAGGTCCGCGCGCATGCCCTCCATTCCCGGGAGGGAAAGCATGGAGGGTGCCGACGTGGACGGAGACGCGGCGGCTGTCTCCTCCTGAGGATGCCCATCGATCTTTTTCAGCATGTCACGATAAACGGACACGGTTCCCCCAGGCTAGTTCCGCTTCACAGCGGGTGGAAGCAACAATTCATCGCCGATGCGGATCGAATTCGGGTTCGTGATGAAAGGATTGGCGGCCAGGATCTCCTCCACCAGCCGCCAATCGTCGCGCCCGTAGACCTGCTGGACGATGCGGGTCAGGGTGTCGTCGCGGCGGATGCGGAAGGTCACCCAACCCTCCCGCTCCGCCGGCACCGTGACGACGCGGTCCCTGCCGGCTGTCCCGGTTGCCGTCACAGTCGCCTGCCGGGCCAGCACATGGGCGACGGAATCGGCGCGGGCGGCGGCAACCAGGACGAGGGAGTCCCGCTGGACCAGCTCGGCGCGCAGGCGGGCCAGCTCGGCCTGGGTTTCCTGGATCTGGTCATTTACAACGGCGGGCTCCATCCCGGCCGGGGACTCCTGCCGCCAGCGCCAGGCCAGGACAGCCCCGACCAGCACCACCAAGGCGGCAACAGCTGGCCACATCCAGGGAGCGGGCCTGGACGCCGGGGCAGTTGGGCGGGGCAGGGCAACCGGCTTGGCAGCCACGGCCACCTGTCCCGCCCCGGTGTCCCGGCCCTTCAGTCCCGGCGGGAGGGGACGGAAGGCGAAGTCCTCCTGCAACACCTCGGCCAGGAAGGCCTCGTCGATGAGAGCCCGGCCCCGGCTGTAGGCCTTGAGCAGGGCTGTGTCGCAGATCTGGTTGATGACGCGGGGCACCCCGGCGGCGGCGCTGTGCAGCAGGTCCAGCGCTTCCACCGCGAAGACCTGGGAGGGGTCGCCGCCCACGAGGCGGAAGCGGTGCCGCACATACTCCCGGGTTTCCGTGGGCTGGAAAGGCCGCAGGTGGTAGCGGATGGCGATGCGTTGCTGGAGCTGGGCCAGCTCGGGGCTGGCCAGCTTGTCGTTCAGCTCGGGTTGGCCGACGAGGATGATCTGCAGCAGTTTGCGCCGGGCCGTCTCCATGTTGGAGAGGAGGCGCAGGTCTTCCAGGGTGCGCAGGCTGAGGTTCTGCGCCTCGTCCACCACGATCACAGCGTTGATCTCCGCCTCGGCCTGCCGCATCAGCCAGTCGTTGAGGTCGATGATCGCCTCGGAGCGCGTGCGCTGGCGGGGCTCCAGGCCGAAGTCGCGGAAGATGTAGTGGAGCAGCTCGTCCGTGTCGAGGGAAGCATTGTAGACCACGGCGGTGCGCACCGTGTCCCCCAGGCGGTCCAGGATCCCATTGATGAGCGTGGTCTTGCCCGTGCCGATGTCTCCGGTGAGGACGGCGAAGCCCTTGCGCTGCTGGATGGCATAAAGGAGGTGGGCGAAGGCCTCCTCATGGTGCGGGCTGAGCCAGAGGAAGCGCGGATCGCTCGTGATGGCGAAGGGTTCGTCGCTGAGATGAAAGTGCGACAGATACATGCCGTCGGACCGCCTCGACTCTAGGGAGTGTTGTTCTCAGCAAGCTGCCAGTAGTAGCGCCCCCGCAAGAAGGCGTCCATGGGCGCGATGAAGGTCATCACGTAGTCGCGCACGAAGTCGGCGGCGTTGGAGATGGCGCTCTTGGGCACGACCACGATGTCGTTCGCCTCCAGCCAAACCGGGGGAGCCGTGCTGCCCAGGATGTCCTCCAGGTCGTGCAGGCTGAAGGCGTAGCGGCCGTCCGGCCCCACCTTCACCACCACGATGTTGCCCGGCACGGCGGAGCGCAGGAAGCCGCCCGCCCGCGTGATGGCGCCGATCAGCTCGAGGGGTTGGTCCAGCGTGTAGCGGTTGGGACTCTTCACCTCGCCGAACACGTAGAAATGCTGTGGCCCGAAATCCGTCACCTGCACGGTGGCCCGCGGCGCCAGGAACTCCCGTCCGTAGGCCGTGGCGATGGAGTCGGCCAGCTGGGCGGGCGTCCAGCCCATGGCGGGCAGGTCGCCATAGCGGGGCGAGGTGATGTAGCCGTCCGGCCGCACCACAGCGGTGAAGTCCATGTCCTGCAGGTCGGGGAAGCGGACCTGCAGCTGGTCGCCGGGGGTGAGGCGGTACTGGGCGGCGGGACGGGGGCGCTCAACACTTTTCGCCATGTGCATGACAGACAGATCCGGCGATTCCTGTCCGACCGAGAGCATTGGGGGATTCTGGGGATCAGCCTCCATGCCTTGGCGCTGGCGCAGGCTGCAGCCCGCGGCCACCAGCGCGACCAGGACAAGGGTCAGGACATTCTTCAATCGTGCCGGCATGCCCATTTCACGGCCTCCCGGCTGACGGATGGTGGTAGTGCGCATGTTGCCTGATTGTTGCTTATGGTTCGCCATGAATATGCAAATGGATCCATTCATATGGAAACCATCCTGCCTTGCCAAGCCGTCCCTGATGTTATCGGTTGGCGCATTGGGGAATTCACGAAGAAAATGCACTTGGCCTGAAGGAAGCACATGCCTCCCTTTTGATTGATCGCCCTGTGCAACACTGGAAAGTTTGGTTTTCACCCGGGCAGCCTGACAATCTCGACCTTGTTGCCAATTCTCAACGCGATTCGCGCAAGAGGCCACTTGGGAAATAGGATCACACGACTGGATGGCCTGATGCATCGCTTCAGCCAGGCTGAAGTTTGGCACATTCCCGTCCGATCATGGGACGGAAGACTCGACACCGGAATCATGTGATGAGGAGATACCATGCTGGAGCGCATCGCCAGGAAGGATTTCACGGTCGGCCTCATCGGGCTGGGCTACGTCGGCCTGCCCCTGGCCCTGGAGTTCGTGGAGAACGGGATCAAGGTCGTCGGCTTCGAGTTGGACGCCCGCAAGTGCGAACTCCTCAAGGCGGGGAAGAGCTATATCAAGCACATCCCCACCGAGCGCATCGCCCAGGCGGCGGCCACGGGCCTGCTGGACGCCACCACCGCCTTCGAGCGGCTGCCCGAGGTGGACGCCATCCTCATCGCCGTGCCCACGCCCCTCAACAAGTACCGGGAGCCCGACCTGGGCCCGGTCATCGCCGCCACCGAGACCATCGGCCGATACCTGCGCAAGGGGCAGCTGGTGGTGCTGGAGTCCACCACCTACCCGGGCACGGTGGACGAGGTGATGCGTCCCATCCTGGAGCAGGCGAGCGGCCTCAGCGCCGAAAAGGACTTCTGGCTGGCCTTCAGCCCGGAGCGCGAGGATCCCAACAATGAGACCTACAACACGCGCACCATCCCCAAGGTGGTGGGCGGCCTCACGCCGGAGGCCTCGGCCATCGCCAAGGCGGTCTACGACCACGTCATCGTGCAGACCGTGATGGTTTCCAGCACGCGGGCGGCGGAGGCCACCAAGCTGCTCGAGAACATCTACCGCGCCGTCAACATCGCCATGATCAACGAGCTGAAGATGGTCTTCACGCGCATGGGGATCGACATCTGGGAGGTGATCGAGGCGGCCAAGACCAAACCCTTCGGCTTCCAGGCCTTCTACCCCGGCCCCGGCCTGGGCGGGCACTGCATCCCCATCGACCCCTTCTACCTCACCTGGAAGGCCCGCGAGTTCGAGATGACCACGCGCTTCATCGAGCTGGCCGGCGAGATCAACACGGGCATGCCGCGCTACGTCACCAACCGCCTCATGCACGAGCTCAACCGCCACGAGAAGAGCCTCAAGGGCAGCTGCATCCTGCTGCTGGGGATGGCCTACAAGAAGAACATCGACGACATGCGGGAGTCGCCCTCCATCAAGCTGGTGGAGCAGCTGGTCAACCGCGGGGCCAAGCTGGACTACCACGACCCCTACATCCCCGTCTACCACGACGAGCACGGGGCGGACATCCACTTGAGCAGCGTGCCCCTCTCGGCGGAGATGCTGGCCACCTACGACGCCGTGCTCATCTCCACCGACCACGACGACGTGGACTACGCCTTCGTGGTGAAGCACTCCCGCCTGGTGCTGGACACGCGCAATGCCACCAAGCACGTCAAAGAGGGCCGCGAGAAGATCGCCAAGGCCTGATGCGGTGTTCGCCAAGAGAATCGCTATCGGGATCGCTATCGGTATCGGTATCGGGATAGGGATCGGGATCGATAGCGAGTCCTCCCATGATCCCCGTTGAGGGCTACGTGGCGAAATGTCCTTCCTTTGGCTGGTGCCCGGCGCGTGGAGGGAGGTGGTGGTGGTCGTCACGGCATGGAGGGATCTGGACACATGAGCATGAAGGACATGTATCTCGAAGTCACCTATCGGCATGGCAAAGTGCTGGCCGCCTACTTGTATCTGCCACG
Organism: bacterium; assembly: GCA_030685015.1. Lineage (NCBI taxonomy): Bacteria > bacterium. The sequence goes on along the minus strand of JAUXWS010000087.1, from coordinate 17,004 downwards.
CCGGACACAGGACCGTTGTGACCACTCGGTGGAGCGGGAGGCTGGAATCGTGGTGGATTTCCACAAAGATGGTCGGCCCATTGGACTGGAACTGACGGATCCGGCGCGGGTGAGCGCCGAGATCATCAATCGGATCCTCAAAGATTTTCATCTGGATGTAGTGACGCGGGAGGACTTGGCTCCCTTGCTGGCCGCCTGACGGGTTGCCCTTCATCGTGGCAGGTGACGACTGAGCTTGTTCAGCGTTGAATTGGACCCCGATATCGATATCGATATCGATGAGAAGATTTAGGGATGGATATGAGCGAGCGTATTCCTTTCTGCCTGCCCGACATCACGGAGCAGGAGATCGAGGCGGTGGTGGAGACCCTGCGCAGCGGCTGGCTGACCACGGCCTCCAGGTCAAGCTCTTCATATATTCCTTCGCCTCCGCTCGGGCACTACATTGAATCTGACTTGACAGCCCCGGGCCGGCTTTTTTCCGCCAGGAGCGGGTGGGCCGCCACGGCCGGCCTTTCCACATCCTCAAGTTCCGCACCATGCGCCAGGATCCGGCCGGACCACAGATCACGGTGGGGGCCGATCCCCGCATCACGCGCAGCGGCCGGGTCCTGCGGGCCGCCAAGCTGGACGAGCTGCCCCAGTTGCTCAATGTCCTGAAGGGCGAGATGAGCTTCGTCGGGCCGCGCCCGGAAGTGCCGCGCTACGTGGCCCTCTACACAGAGGAGGAGCGGAGGGTGCTGGCCCTGCGGCCGGGGATCACCGACCTGGCCAGCATCAAGTACCGGCATGAGGCGGAGATCCTGGCCCGCACGCCGGACCCGGAGCGGACTTATGTAGAGAAAGTGATGCGCGACAAGCTGCGCATCAACCTGGACTATGCCGCCCAGGCCTCCTGGCGGACGGATCTGGGGGTCATCCTGCGCACCCTGGGCGCCCTGCTCAAAGGCAAGTAGGTTGAATCTTCACAAGGATTTGCTTTCCTTGGCCAGCGTAGGCCGCCCCACCGTCAAGCTACCGCTGGCAGGGGGCGCTTTGTTGTCTGTACTTGTCCTGACCGCCGGCCCCGGATGCGCGCACCACAGCGAAGGACTGCCTTGGACCTGCTCGAGCGACTGAACCCCTACCGGCGCGTCCTCATCCTTGCCATGGATGTGGGCATCTCCGCCGTTTCGCTTTTCCTGGCCTTCCTCATGCTGGGCGGTGGCGGCATTGCGCCGGGCATGGTGACAGGCTTCCTGGCCGGTCTCGCCCTCATGGTCCCCGTCCGCCTCCTCGTCTTCAACTTCTCGGGCCTCTACCGCGGCATCATGAAGTATGCCTCCATCGACGACCTGAAGAACATCTTCCGCGCCGTCTCCCTGGGCAGCCTGCTCTTCTTCTTCCTCTTGTTGCTGCTTCGCGGCCTGCATGTGGAAGCCTACCAGGACTTTCCCAAATGGGTGATGCCGGTCGACTGGATGCTGAACATCATCTTCATCGGCGGCAGCCGCTTCATGGTGCGGGCCCTGCGCAGCTACCGGCCCACCGCCCTGCCCGAAGCCGCGCGCGTCCTCATCGTGGGCGCCGGGGACGCGGGGGAGTCCATCCTGCGCGAGATCCACTTCAACCCGCGTTCCAACTACGAGGTGGTGGGCCTGCTCGACGACGACCCCGGCAAGCTGCACAAGCAGATCCACGGGGTGCTGGTGCTGGGCAACAGCCAGATGCTGGGCGAGGTCTTCGAGTCCTACGACGTGGACCAGGTCTTCATCGCCGTGCCCAACGCCCCCGCCGAACTGGTGCGGCGCATCGTGGAGCAGTGCCGGCGCCACAACGTCACTTTCCGCAAACTGCCCGGCGTGCGCGACCTGATCGACGGCAAAGTCTCGGTCAGCCAGCTGCGGGAAGTGCAGCTGGAGGACCTGCTGGGGCGGGATGCCGTCAAGCTGGACCTGCCCTCCATCGGGCGCATCATCACCGACCAGGTGGTGCTGGTGACGGGAGCGGCCGGCTCCATCGGCAGCGAGCTGTGCCGCCAGGTCCTGGCCTACGGCCCCAAGCGCCTCATCTGTTTCGACCACAACGAGAACGGCCTCTACAGCCTCATGCAGGAGTTCAGCTCCAGGCCCGACCGCCACCACATCGATCCGGTGGTGGGCTCCATCGTCGAGGCGGGGCGGGTGGAGTGGCTCTGCTCGACCTGGAAGCCGGCCGTGGTCTTCCACGCCGCCGCCCACAAGCACGTGCCCATGATGGAGCGCAACCGCGACGAGGCGGTGCGCAACAACATCCTGGGCACACGGCTGCTGGCCGAGGCCGCCCACCGGCACCAGGTGGACAAGTTCGTCATGATCTCCACCGACAAGGCGGTCAACCCCACCAGCACCATGGGCGTCTGCAAGCGCGTGGCCGAGCTGCTCGTGCGGGAGCTGGACTCCCGCTCCGCCACCCAGTTCATGACCGTGCGCTTCGGCAACGTGCTGGGCAGCGCCGGCAGCGTGGTGCCCCTCTTCCGCAGCCAGATCGGCGCCGGCGGCCCCATCACCATCACGCACCCTGAGATCGAACGCTACTTCATGACCATCTTCGAGGCCGTCCAGCTGGTCATCCAGGCGGCCGCCCTGGGCGAGGGGGGCGAGATCTTCGTCCTGGACATGGGCACGCCCATGAAGATCATCGACATGGCCCGCAACTTGATCACCCTGAGCGGTCTGCAGGAAGGGGTGGACATCGACATCGAGATCGTCGGCCTCCGTCCCGGGGAGAAGATGAGCGAGGAGTTGTGGGTGACCGGCGAGCGCCTGCTGCCCACCCGCCATGTCAAGATCAGCGTGGCCGTGCCCGACCAGGAGGCGGACGCCGTGGTGCTCAACGGGCGGCTCGAGGAGCTGCTGGCCATGGTGGATCAAGGGCGCGACGAGGAGCTGCTGCGGCTCCTGCGCGCCCTGGTGCCGACCTACACCCCGGTGGCCGGAGAGAACAAGCGCTTTTAGGGAGGGGCGGCCCGTCCTTTCCCGCGGACCATCCAGACGGGAGCATGTGCTTCGGAACCTTGATACCTTGCTGGCGTCAGGCTGAAGGTCCCCCTCCATCGTACCGATGATGGAGGGAAGGCCCTGCGACGGAAGCGCGCACCAGGCTCGTGTCGTCCACCGGCGGTGGTCCGCGCACTGGTCATCAACTCAAGGTTCGCCCATGCTCCCAAGCTGCCCGCTCCCGGGCCGGCCCTCGCGGGCGGTCGGCCCGCTCAAGCAGATCATCCTGCCCCTGCTCACGCTTCTCCTGCTGGCGGGCGACGCCCGCGCCTTCGAAGCCATCCTGGTGGAGCAGAGCGAGCAGGCCGTCACGGTCCGCATCGATTGCAGCGACCTGCTCGTGCTGCCCGTCGAGCTTGACGGCGAGGAACGGGCTCAGCTGCATTCCCGGGGGGCCAGCCTTTTCCAGGAGGGGGAGGCCGCCTGGCTGAGCGCGCCCTTGAGCTTGGCCGTGCCCCCGGGCACCCGGCCCAGCTTGCGCATCCTGCGCGAGGAGCTGCGTGAGGAGTCCTGGCCCGCCCCTCTCCGGGAGAGCACGGCGGTGGACAGCCTGGGGCGGTCCGGCGCACCGGAGCGTCCCGGCCTGCGTCTGCTCGACCTGGGCTGGATGCGCTCCCAGAAGATCCAGCGGCTGGCCGTCGACCTGGCCGTCTTCACCGGATCCTGGCGCCGGATCTCCGCCCTGGAGTTCCAGCTGGTCTTCCTGCCCGATGCCCAGGAACAGGCCCGCCTGGCCCTGGCCGACAGCCGCCCGGGGCGGGCCTGGCGGGAATCCGCCGTCTTCGAGCGCCAGTTCGATCGCCTGCTGCTCAACCACGAGCAGGCCAGGGGCTGGCGGCGGGATCCACGCCACCTGGCCGGCGAATCCCGCGGCGCCCTGGCCAACCTCAATCCCGCCCTGGACGATGACTGGATCCTGCGGCTGATGGTGGACGAGGACGGGCTGGTCAAGGTGACGGGCGAGGATCTGCAGAAGGCGGGAGTGGACCTGGCGGGGATCGACCCCGCCACGCTCTCCCTGTGGGAGGACGGACGCGAAGTGCCCCTGTTCATGCAGGACGGCGCCGACGGCGTCCTCCATCGAACCGACTTCTTCGTCTTCGCCGGGCGCAAGCGGGTGGGCGAGCACTTCCCCACCTCCTTTTACGGGCCGGAGCGGGCCTATTTCCTGACGTGGGGCCGGGGGACTGGCCGGCGCTTCATCGACCAGACCGCCGCGCCGGAGGCCCTGCTGGAGGACCTGGACCACTACCGCCACATGCATCACTTCGAGCGGGATGCGATCTGGACCCAGCTCGAGAACGAGCCCCTGGGGCCGGAGTACAGCGACCACTGGCTGTGGCGGCAATTCACGGCGGTGGGCACGCCCGCCACCTTCAACCTCAATGTGATTGTGAACGACGCACTGGGCGGCGCGGGCGACCAACTGGACCACATCCGTTTTGCCATTCGCGGCAACTCCATCGTCAACATCCCCGGCGCCGACCACCACGCCGTGGTGCGCCTGGACGGACAGTGGGTGGGCGACCTGGAGGCGAGCAACCAGCGCGAGACCATCACCAACTGGTATCCCCTTCCTCCCGGCGCCCTGGCCGACCGCCGGCAAATCACCCTGGAGTTCGAACTGCCGCTGGATCGCGGGCAGAGCAGCGATCTGCTCTACCTCAACTGGATGGACATCGCCTACCTGCGCTCCCTGCTTGTCCTGGACGATGGCCAGCTGCAAGCGCCGCTCGCCCAGTTGGCCGCGGGCAACGCGGTGGTGGGCGGCCTCAGCGACACAAATCCCCTGCTGCTGCGCGAGGACGGCTTCCGCCTGCTGGGCGCGGAGCCGGTGGCGGGCCGCTCCGACGCCGTGCGCTTCCACGCCGGGGCGGGCGAAGGGGACCTGTTCATCTCCCCGATTACCGCCTTGAAGCCACCGGCCCGCATCGTGCGCCATGCCAACGCGCGGCTGCGGGACACGGGCCAGCAGGCGGACAACCTGATCGTGGCGCCAGCCAGCTATCACAACCGCCTGCAGGAGTTGGCCGACTTCCATCGCCAGGGCATGAGCGTCAAGCTGGTGGACATCGAGGCCGTCTACAGCGAGTTCGGCGGCGGCCAGCTCAGCGCCCAGGCCCTGCAGGATTTCGTCCAGCACGCCTTCACGGCCTGGCAGGCCCCCTCGCCCAGTTACCTCACCCTGGTGGGCAAGGCCAGCTATGCCAACCAGATGGAGCTGTCCCGGGAGCCCCTCTACCGCACCCAGGTGCCCACCTGGTGGACGCAGACCAATACCTCGGGCGCCACGGCCACGGACGAGCCCTTCACTTACCTGGTGGGCCAGGACACGCTGCGCACCTTCGGCGGCCAGGTCGTCGGCATCGTGCCCGACACTTTCCAGGACCTGTTCGTGGGGCGCATCTCCGTCCACACCTCGACCCAGTTGGACGCCTTCCTGGCCAAGCACCGGCAATACCGCGAAGGACAGAACGCCGGCCGCTGGATGGAGACCCAGGTGATGGCCGCCGACCAGGGCAATGAGCAGGCCTTCGAGGTGGGCAACGAGCTGGTGGCGCGCTACATCGTGCCCCGGGACTACCCCGTGGCCCAGATCCACGTGCGGGGCAACTCGCCCTACCGCGGCGGCGCCCTGGATTTCATCGACCTCTTCAACGCCGGCTGCTCGGTGCTGAACTACAACGGTCACGGTTCGCGCAGCATCTACTCGTCCAGCAGCCTCTTCCGCTCCACGGACATCCGCTTCCTGACCAACAACGGCATGTATCCCATCTGCTTCGCCTGGTCCTGCAATGTGGGCGACTACGACAACCCGGACTCCTCGGCCATGTCCGAGCTGCTGCTGCACAAGGCCAATGCCGGGGCCATCGCCTACTACGCCTCCTCGGCCAAGGCCACCATCAATGTGGACAACCCCTTGATGACCCATTACTTCTTCAACCAGTACGATCCCGCCCATCTCAGCTTCGGCGAGATCGTCCAGTTGACGGAGAACACGCTGCTGCTCTCGCCCGGCACGGCGGACGTCATCCACATGTACAACCTGCAGGGGGATCCCGCCCTGGTGCCGGCCCTGCCGCGGCGCAAACTGGCGGCGGAGCCGGCCCTGCTCATGCTGGGCAGCGACGACCCGGCCACCTTTGTGGTGCGCACGGACCCGCCGGGGCTGGGCGGCACGCTGGAGATCACCTTCCTTCCCTACGACGGCCGGCCCTCCAATTTCCAGGGGAACCAGCGTCGCGTCTGGAACCAGGCCTTCAGCGACGGGCAGACGGTCACGCTGACGCTGCCGGCCATCACCGAGGCCCGCAAGGCCCGCCTCCTCCTCGCCATGAACACGCCCGCCGGTCGGGTGACGGGCTATCTGCCCCTCTTCCTCAACCTGCCCTATGCCGGCATCTCCGACCACCAGCCGGCGCGTGGCCTGGCGGGGGCGCCGCTCACCTTTTCCTTCGAGTCCCCCCTCGCGGTGGATTCCGTCCAGGTGCTGACCAATTTCTGGCCGGACAGCCTGGCCCGCATGTGGATGCAAGCCCTGGGCGATGGTCGCTTCACCCGCCGCATCGCCCATCTGCCGGCCCATAGCACGAGCACCTATCGCCAACTCACCCGGGAATGGATGAGTGGCTGGGAGATCCCGGTCAACACCTGGCCGCCTTATCAGCTGCACGGTCTCATCTACCGCATGCGCATCTACGACGGCGAGCCCTACACCGACAGCAACGGCAACGGGAGCTACAACGCGGGCGAACCCTATGTGGACGTCAACGGCAATGGCCAGTGGGATCCGCCCGGGGAACCCTTCAACGACATCAACGGCAACGGCCTGGCCGACGCCGGGGAACCCTTCCAGGATCTCAACGGCAACGGCATCCGCGACGGCTGGATCGAGCTGCCTGGCGCCTTCGTCAGCGTACTGGACAACGAGCGCCTCAGCGCCGTGGACACGCTGATCACGGTCCGGGCGGAGCAAGACAGCCTGGCCGCGGCGCTGCGCTGGTCGGTGTCGGCCAGCCAGCCCGTGGACGAGGCCAGTCTGCGTCTCGCCCGCGAAATCGAGAGCGGCGGCTGGGTCAATCTGTGGGAGGGCCGGCTGCCGGCCGGTCCCGGCACCCAGCACTTCCAGCAGCCGGTGGCGCTGGGGCCCGGCCCCCAGCGCCTGCGCTTCACGGCGGGGCCACTTTGGCTGGAGGGGACCGAGCTGAGCGGCGTGGACCCCCTGGTGCTGGCCGACGAGTTCCTGCTCCTGACGCCGGGGGCCGGCTCCGGCGGTGCGCTGGGGCTGGACGGGACGGGGCATTGGCGCCTGGAGCTGCCCGCGGGAAGGCTGCAGGAAGCGGCCCAGTTGAACCCGGCGCTCCACGCCAGCGCCCAGACGGGTCTGCGCGAAAGCTCCCAGGGCCAGCCCGGGCTGGGCTTCCTGCTGGCGGCCGGCTCGGACAGCCTGTGGCGGCCCCTGGACCTGGCCCCCCGCTCCGCCGCCCGGCCCGTCAGCGACCTGCGGCCCGCCGATGGCCGCCTGGGCTGCCTCATCCGGCCCGGCGCCCGCTTCCAGTTCAACGACGGCGTGCTGGGCGACACGCTGCCCAAGGCCCTGGCCCGTTGGATCCCGGACCGCGGCCTGTGGGTGGTGCAGCCCGGCACGGTGGACAGCAGCGCGAATGGATGGGATATCCAGAGCCAACTGGCCCTGCAACCTGGCTGGTTGGCGCCGGTGGCCCTGCGTGACCAGACCGGTCCCGCCCTGGCCGTGCAGGTGGCCGGGCAATGGTTCGCCAGCGGCGACATGGTGGCCCGCGAGCCGGTCTTCCAGTTCTACTTGTCCGATCCGGACGGGATCGACCTGGGCGAGGGGCGCGCCGCCCCGCTCATCCGCCTGAACGGGCAAGCGGTCCCCGCCGAGCAGTTGCAGGTGGGCGAGGGAACGACCGGTCTCCACGTGCAATGGAGCCCGGGCCGCCTGGAGCCGGGCAGCCAGCATGAGCTGAGCCTGCAGGTCCATGACGCCCTGGGCAACGGGGCCGACCTGGAGACGGCTTTCCGCGTGGCCACCGACCTGTCCCTGGATTTCTTCGCCAACCACCCCAACCCCTTCCAGAACGAGACGGTGCTCGCCTGGCAGCTGAGCAACCTGCCGCGCAGCCTGCGCTTCGAGATCTACACGGCCTCCGGGCGCCTGGTGCGGCGCCTGTCCGTCCCCACGCCGCGCCTGGGATACGACGAGCTGGTGTGGGACGGGCGCGACCAGGAAGGCCGGGAGGTGGCCAACGGCGTCTACTTCGTGCGGGTGGTGGCCGGCGGCAATGGATCCATCGACGAGACCTTCAAACTGGCGAGGCTGAAATGAGCGCCCACCCTGCCCCGCCGCGCCACCTGCTGGCGGCGGCCCTGCTCATGGCCATGGCGGCCGTGGCGCGGGGCGGCGAGTACGCGGCGGATTTCGTCCACCTGGGAACGGGGGCCGACGCCGCCGGCATGGCGGGCGCCTGGTCCACCAGCAAATCGGGCGCCACCAGCTTCTTCTGGAACCCGGCCCTCGTCCTCGACGGGCAGCCGCTCAAGCTCTACGCCGAAGGGGTCAGCCTCTTCGATGGCCTCTCCACCTACCAAAGCGCGGCGCTGCAGTGGCGGGTCCGCGAACGCTGGGCCCTTTGCGCCGGCGCCCAGGCCAACCTGGTGACGGACATTCCACGCTACGCCGCCCTGGCCCAGGGGCGGGATCTGAGCAATCCCGACGACCGCTCCACCGGCGTGGCCGACGGCTCCTTCGACAGCCGATCCACCGCCGTGACCGTGGGGCTTTCCCGCGAGTTCTGGTTCGACATCCTGATGGGACGCGGCCTGGTGCGCAACCGGGTGCCCGCCCGCCTGGCCGTGGGCAGCTCCCTGCGCATGATCCGCGAGAGCCTGGACGCGGCCAGCGCCTCGGGCAGCGGCGTGGATGTGGGCGTCAAGCTCATGATGGCGGAGCCGGTCAAGGCCGCCGCCGCCGGCCGCCGCGAACTGGTGCTGGCCATCGTCCGCCACAATCTGGTCTCCCAGGACCTGGCCTGGGACACGCCCTCCGGTCAGGCCGACCCCCTGCCGGCGGCCACGCGGGTTGGCCTGTCCTGGCAGGACGAGCTGCGCCGCCTGCACCTGGGCTGGCGGGTGGCGATGGAGTATGACGACCTCTACGACGGCACCTGGCACCTGGGCACCGAGCTGGATCTGCGCCAACTGCTCTTTCTGAGGGGCGGCGTGGCCTCCCCCGACTTCGGCGAGGCCGCCTTCAGCATGGGGGCGGGCCTGCGCCTGCGCCACGCGCTGGTCAACTACGCCTACGGCAGCCATGCGCTGGGGCCGAGCCATCGCGTCTCCCTGGAGTTCCGCTACTGACAGTCCTACCCATCCCACCTCGCATGCCTGACCTGGGGGGATGCGGCGGACCAGGCGACGGGCGGGGCAGACCACCCGCGCAGGTCGATGTGACTTAAGGCTTGTCCTTGGCAACAGGTCTTTTTATTTTACCATAAAACAGAACCAAAAAAGTCCTTAAAGGAGTCGACATGACCTGGTCCGACATGCCCAACTACGATCCGGTGGCCGTGCAGCCCATGCGGGAGGAACTGCTGGCCGTCGGTTTCCGCGAACTGCTGCACGAGCCGGATGTGGATGCGGCCCTTGGTGCCCGGGAAGGAACCGTGCTGGTGATGATCAACAGCGTGTGCGGCTGCGCGGCCGGCAACGCCCGGCCCGGCGTGGCCCTGGCCCTGCAGAACGAGCTCATCCCCGACCAGCTGGTCGCCGCCTTCGCCGGCATGGAGAAGCTGGCGGTCAAGCGCGTGCGGGACTACCTGGGACCGCTGCCGCCCTCCAGCCCCTGTCTGGCGCTCTTCAAGGACGGGGACCTGGCCTGGACCCTGCCCCGGCCCATGATCGAGAGCCGCAGCGCCCTGGATGTGGCGGCCCTCACGGTGGAGGCCTTCAACCGGCACTGCACAAGGCGCGGTCCCTCCATCCCGCGCGAGGCCTTCGAACAGCTGGGCTTCACCGCCACCTGCGGCTGCTCGCTCTAAGGATCGCTGCCGGTCGCCCCAGCCGTCCTTGAGAACCTGGCCGACCGGCCCGGCGTGACCCTGACAGGGCATGCGATCAGCAGGTCATGTCGACCCCCCTCCGCCGCCGGCAGAGGGCGGCCGAGGATGAGTGGACCCACCAGCCCCCTTGCGGAGCGGAAGCGCCCCCTGAACCGCCCGGAGCCCGGGGCCACATTCCTACCTTTCGACCCCAAGTCGATAGGATCCATCATGAAGTCATTGACTCTTCTGCTGCACCTGGCCGCCGCCCCCCTGGCGCTGGGCCAGGTCGTGGTGCTGGACCCGGCCGCCCCCCTGATCGGCCAGACCCTGACCATCACCTACGATGCCGTGGCCGGAGCCCTGCCCGACGGGGCCGCCCAGGTGAGGTTGCACTGGGGCCTGCGCGACCCGGACACGGGCAACTGGAGCCTGCCCCCCGCCGTCAATTGGCCGGCGGGGTCCACCACCCCCGACGGTTTCGCCCTGCAATCCCCCATGCCGGCCCAGGGCGCCGGTCTCTTCCAGGTGGCCCTGCCCTCCGTCGAGCCCATGCAGCAGATCGCCTTCGTCTTCACGGACGGCAGCAACTGGGACAACAACGGCGGCGCCAACTGGATCGTGGACTACCTGTCCGCCGATGTGGCCTGCTGGTGGGCCCCCCTCGAACCGGAGACGGGGGACCTGGTCAGCATCTTCTACAACATCGCCCCGGGAACCCTCCCTGCCGGTCCGGTCATTCTGCACTGGGGGGTGAACGAGGCGGGCCACGGCAACTGGGTGGAGCCGCCGGCGGCCATCTGGCCGGCCGGCACGGTGCCCACGGGCGACGGCCACGCCGTGCGCAGTCCGATGACGGACCAGGGCGGTGGCATCTGGCGGGTGCAGATCCCGGCGGCGGAGGGGATCGCCAGCCTGCACTGGGTCTTCACCAACGGCACGGCCTGGGACAGCAACGGCGGCGCCAACTGGGACCTCTACATCGGGGATCCGCCCGAGTTCGCCCAGGTCTGGCAGCGCTTCGTCTTCGACCCGCGCAGCACCTTCTACAGCGGGCCGCGCCCGGTGACACAGGTCAACCTGGCGGGGACGATGAACGGCTGGAGTTCCACCGCCACGCCCCTGACGGCCGGATCCGATGGCACCTGGAGCGTGGAGCGCGTCCTGCAGGAGGGGGCCTACCAGTACAAGTTCGTCGTCAACGGCAACCAGTGGACGCCGGACCCCGACAACCCGCGCATGAACTCCAACGACAACAACAACAGCATGCTGGACCTGCTGCCCGACCCGCTGCCCCTCCCCACCGGCTGGTCCGTCCCTGATCTCGCGACCTGGCGGGAGCCCGCCCTCGTCCCGCTGGCCCTGGGCCTGCGACCCGGCGACACCGGAACGCCGCTCAACCCGGCGGCTTTCGAGGTCCGCGTCAACGGAACCGTGGCGCCGCACAGCTGGGACGGCGACTCCCTGCGCCTGGAGGTGGCCCTGGACGCCCCCGGCGTCCGGCGCGTGGAGGCGACCCTGGTCGACCAGGCGGGCGGGACGCGCGTGGCGCGCTGGGCGGGAGCCCTGCAGCCGGAGGGCTGGCTGGCGCTGGACGCCGCCCGCGACGACGACGGGCCCGGGATCTACAGCTACCCGACCCCCTTCGGCGGCTACACGGACATCGAGAGCATCGAACTGCGCGAGGCGGCCCTGGGCGACACGCTGCAGGTCCGCGTGCAGTTGCGCCTGCTCCATGACTACACGCGGATCCACTTCCTGCTGCTCCCGTCGCCCTCGGCCACCATCAGCGACGACCACCTGCGCGAGGAGCTGCACACGCCGGACTGGAGCCTGGGCGGCCTCGGCCTCTTCCTGCTCAAGCCCTCCAGTCCCCACCTGGACCCGGACCAGGACAACCGCCTGCTCAGCGGACACAGCCCGGTGGCGGCGGGAGCGCCCGTGACGGTGTGGACCAGCGGCCAGACCCTGGTCGCCAACCTGCCCATGGACCTGCTTGAAGAGCGCCTGGGCAGCTGGCAGGAGGAGTGGTACCTCGCCTGTTTCGCCTCCATCACCGGCGTGGCGCCCGTGACCGGGGGCGTCACCGAAGTGGGTCCGGCCCAGGGCGGCCTGGCCGAGGCCTGGGACTGCGATGTCTACGACGCGGCGCTGGTGCGCCCGGCCGCTCTCGAAAACCCCATCCTGGGCAATTCATCACTGGGGCGGACGGCCCGTCTGGATGCCGTGGGCCGCGGCCTGGCCGCCGTGCGCCCGGAAGATGTGGGCCCCCACATGGCGGCGCCCGGTCCCGTCGTGCGCATCCTCAGCCGCGGCGGCACCACCGTGACGGCCACGCGCGCCCTGCGCGGCACGGCCACGGCCAACACGGAAGGGCCGGTCTGGCTGGTGCGCGAGCACGCCGCCGGCCGGGACAGCGTGGCCCTGGACCTCACGGCCGGGCAATGGAGCACCACGGCCAACCTGGTGGAGGGGCTCAACCGCTTCCAGGCGCGGGCCCAGGACGGCGACGGCTTCTGGGGGAGCAGCTCGGCGATGGAGACGATCCTCGTCCGCGACCACGCCCCGCAGCCCCAGATCAGCATGACCTTGGTCGACGGCACACTCAACCTCTACGGGACGGGCACGGTGGACATCGACGGGGACATCGTCTCCTGGCTCTGGGAGATGGAGGGGGACAACCCCGCGCCCGTCGCCATCGTCGACGCCCAGCAGAGCATCGCCGCCATTGCGCAGCTGCCCGCCGTGGATGGCGCCTACTGGCTGCGCCTGACCGTCACCGACGCCCAGGCCAACACGGGCACGGCGCGCGGCCTCTTCGAGGTGGAGAACGGAAGCGCCCGCGCCGTGGGCCAGAACGACCATCCGCTGTGGGTCCGCGACGCCATCGTCTACGAGATCTTCGTGCGCAGCTTCGACCCAGCCCGCAACCTGGCCGCCGTGACGGCGCGCCTGGACGAGATCGTCGAGCTGGGGGCCAACACCATCTGGTTCATGCCCGTCTTCGAGGGCCCCAGCGACCACGGCTACGCCATCAACGACTATTACGCCATCGAGCAGGACTACGGCACCCTGGAGGACTTCGGCGAGCTGGTGGAGGCGGCCCACGAGCGCGGCCTGCGCGTGGTGCTGGACATGGTGCTCAACCACAGCTCCATCGACCACCCCTGGATGGTGGAGGCGCAGCTCTACGGCAACGACGCCCTGACGAAGCACTACTACATGTGGAATCCCGACGGCAGCCACCAGTATTACTACGACTGGACCAGCCTGCCCAACTTCAACGTCTCCAACCCGGATTTCAAGCGCGAGGCGGCCCTGCTCAGCCGCTACTGGGTCGAGCAGCTGGGGGTGGACGGCTACCGCTGCGACGTGGCCTGGGGGCCCATGGAGCGGGACGGGCAATTCTGGCGGGACTGGCGCCGCGCCATCCGCCGGCAGCGGCCCGACCTCTTCCTCCTGGCCGAGGCGGGGGCGACGGACTTCCCCATCTTCGACGGCCGCTTCAACCTGGCCTATGACTGGCCCCTTTTCTGGAACGCCCTGGGCCCCATCGGCACGGTGGCGCCCTCCACCCTGCACGACCGGGTGAGCAACCTGGGCTTCTGGTTTCCCGACAACGGCCTGCCCTTCCGCTTCCTCGAGAACCATGACGAGGCGCGCTACATCAGCGGCCACACGCCGGCACAGACCAAGTGCGCGGCGGCCATCCTCTTCAGCCTGCCCGGCGTGCCCATGATCTATGCCGGCCAGGAGGTGGGCGAGAGTTCCCCGCGCGGCCTCATCAACTGGTCCGATCCGCTCCAGATGAGGCCCTTCTACCGCCTCCTCTGCGAGACGCGCGCGGCCCACCCCCAGCTGCGCACCCCCCGGGCCGAGCAGCTGGTCAACAACGATCCCAGCCAGGTCTACAGCCTGGCCCGCGTGCCGGCGGATCCCGCCGCCGAGGGCGTCGTCCTCTGCGCCTTCAACTTGAGCGACAACGCGCGCGGCGCCCAGCTCACCCTGCCCATCGCCGACTGGGGCATGGCGGGGGGAGTCTGGTACCTGACGGACCTCTTCAACGGCGAGGTGGTGGAATACGGCGAAGGCGCCCCGGCCCAGCTGACCCTCTCCTTGCAGGCCTGGGAACCCCGCTGGCTGCTGCTGGCCGACGAGCCGGCGCTGGTGGACCTGCCCGCACCGGGCGGGCAGCCCCTCGACTTCACCCTGGGCGAAGCCTGGCCCAATCCCTTCAACCCGGTCGTCTCCCTGCCCCTTACGCTGCCGCGGCCGGAGCTGGTGAAGGTGGAGGTCTTCAACCTGGCCGGGCAGCGGGTCGCCCTGCTGGCCCAGGGCGTCCTTCCGGCCGGCCGGCGCGTGCTGCAGTGGAACGCCGCGGGACAGGCCAGCGGCGCTTATGTGGTGCAGGCGACGATGGGAGGCCGCCGGGAGACGCGCAAGATCATGCTGGTGAAGTGAGATGAAGCGCTTTCTCTTCCTGCTGCTGTCCCTGCTGGCCGGACTGGCCCACGCCCAGCGCGTGGAGTGGACGGAGTCCCTGCTCCTGGTCATGAGCGGGGCCGGCCGGCTGGTGCCCAAGGGGGCGCGTCTGGAGGAATGGGGGCGGGACGGGCGGCGCGGCTCCCTGGCGCTGCAGGCCGAGCGTCTGGACAAGGAGCGCTGGAGCCTGCGCCCGGAACGCGCCCCGGACCTCAGGGCCCAGCATGCCGTCGTGCTCAGGGACGGAAGCCGCCTGCCCCTCATCCCGGGCGCCGTGCTGGACAGCTTCCAGTGTGATCAGCCTCTGGGCATGAGCCAAGTGGACGGGGTGGCCGTCTTCCGCCTCTTCGCCCCCCGCGCCCGGGCCGTGCGCCTGCACCTCTACGCCGCGGCCGACGCGCCGGAGGCCCTGCTCAGCCGGGAGGCGCTTCCCGCCGCCGACGGCAGCTGGAGCGTGGGCTGCCCGGAGGCCGGTTCCGGCATGGCCTGGACCTGGTCCCTGGATTCGGCCACCGGCGTGGCGGATTGGACGGATCCGGCCCTGGAGTTCGCCGACCCCTGGGCCACGGCCGTGGCCACGCGCAACGACCACGACCATGCCGGGCGCGCCCTCATCGTGGACGAATCGCACCCTTGGCAGGCGACGGATTGGCGCCCGCCCCACCCCTCGACCCTGGTCATCCTGGAGGCCCACCTGCGGGACCTGACCTGCGGCCCGGGGGCGGGGGCCGGAGCCCTGGCCGGCAGCTATCCCGGTTTCAGCGGCGCCTCCGCCGGCGGCCTCGCCCACCTGCGGGACCTGGGCGTGAGCGCCGTGCAGTTCCTCCCTTTGCAGGACTTCGGCAACATCGAGCCGGACTTCGACAGCCCCGCCACGCCGGTGCGCAACACGTGGAACCCGTGGGAGCGCAATCATTGGGGCTACATGACCAGCTACTTCCTGGCGCCGGAGAGCTACTACGGCAGCGGGCAGAGCCTCCGCCCCGGCGGCTGGTGCGGCCTGGACGGACGGCAGGCAAGGGAACTGAAGGAGCTGGTGGATCGCTGCCACCAGGCGGGCATCGCCGTCATCCTCGACGTGGTCTACAACCATGTCTCCCAGTACGACCGCAACCCGCTCAAGTGCCTGGACATGGCCTACTGGTTCCGCCTGGGCGACGACGGCGTGATGAGCTCCGCCTCGGGCTGCGGCAACGACCTGGCCACCGAGCGGCCCCTCGTCCGCCGCCTGATCCTGGACAGTGTGCGCCATTTCGCCGACGAGTACCGCGTGGACGGCTTCCGCTTCGACCTGGGCGCCATGCTGGACGACGAGACCCTGGTCCAGGTGCGGGACGTCTGTGCCACCCGCGGCCTCTACCTCACCGCCGAACCCTGGGGCGGCGGGCGCTACGAGCCGGAGCGCTTCGCCCGGCTGGGTTGGGCCTGGTGGAACGACCAGTACCGCGTGGACCTGCGTGGCCGCCATCCCGCCGAGGGGGCCGGCTTCCTCTTCGGCCGCCTGCACGGCGAGAGTTCCATCCAGCGCCTGGCCCTGGGCGTGCAGGGCTATCGCCGCGAGGCGGGCGGCCCCAATCCGGACCCCCTGCAGTCAACCAACTACGTGGCGGCCCACGACGACCACGATCTGGGTGACTGGATCAAGCTGGGGTTGGGCTTGGCCGACGAGGAGCGGCCGGTGGCCGACCGCCTGGCCTACCAGACCCTGACGGCCGAGGAGCTGGCCCTCCACGGAGTGGCCGCCCTGCATCTGCTCTCCAGCGCCGGCGTGCCCATGATCCACTCCGGCCAGGAGCTGGGCCGCAGCAAGCTCATCGCCGCGGGCAACCGCCATGAGACGCGCAGCGGACGGGTGGACCACAACAGCTATGAGAAGGACAACGCCACCAACTGGATCGACTGGCGGCTGAAATCCATCAACGCCCCGCTGGTGGAACTCTACCGGCAGGCCGTCGCCTTCCGCCGCGGGCGGCCCGCCCTGGCCACGGCGCCCCGCACCCTGTTGGGAGAACCGACGGGCGCGCGCCTGGCGTGGACTTCGGTGGAGGCCCGGACGGCGGCCGCCTTCAACACGGACCCCGCCGCCGAGTGGCGTCTGCCCCTGCCCGGCCAGGGCGCGCTGGCGGTGGTCAGCGGCGAGGCCAGGCTGGAGGAGGGGACGCTGGTGCTGGGTCCGCGCAGCGCGGCATTGGTGGAGTGGCAGCCCTGACGGCCGGCGGCCTCGATCACGGACTCCTTCCCCCTGCAAGGGGGAAGGCCAGAATGGGGGGTTTGCCCCAAGGCCCTGATTTCGGCCTCGTCGCGCGTGGTGGCACCGGGTCTTGCGGCGCCAGCGCCGCGCTCTCGCACCTTTCTTTCACGGGCGAAAGAAAGGTGCCCAAAGAAAGCCCTCTCCAAGACATCACCGGCCCTAACTAGCCCGCCTCACGGCGGGCGTCGGACAG
>JAUXWS010000086.1 GCA_030685015.1 bacterium | reverse complement strand
CCCTTTTACCCTTTGGAGAGCATGTTTCCGTCCCGCCCGCCCCGAGCGAAGCGGCGGCGAGGTGGGATGGAAACCTGCCGGTGGCATAGCCTGTTGCCGGTGAGGATTTTCACCCTTTCGTTTGATGCAGAACGCGAGTTGTTCCAGGAGGAGGATTTGAACCGTTTCTGCGCCACGCGCAGCGTGACGCAGAAACGGGCCGAGTTTTTTGCCTGGAAAGGCAAGGCCTGGTGGACGGTGTGGGTGGAGTACGACGAGGCTGCACAGGGCGAGGCGCTACCGGAATGGCTGGACGCCGAGCAGACGGCCACCTACAAGCGCCTGAAGGAATGGCGCTTCGGCGTGGCGGAGAAACAGGGACTGCCGGCCTACGTGGTGGCCACCAACCGCGAGCTGGAAGAACTGGCGCGGCGGCGGCCGCAGTCGCTGGAGGCGATGCGCTCCATTCGCGGCATCGGCAAGAGCAAACTGGCGCGCTACGGCAAGGCGCTGCTTGGCCTGCTGCGGGAGGAGGGCCAAGCAGCCGCGCCGCCGCCCGTGGAGTTACCCGCGCAAGAGCCGGCAACGGAGGTGAGCGATGGCGGATGAGCTGCCCCTTTTCACGCACTGGAACCGCTTCCTGGACTGGCTGCTGGACCGGCTGGAGCGCTTCCCCAAGGACGCCCGCTTCACCATCAGCCAGCGCATGGCCAACCTGGCGCTGGACGTGCTGGAAGCGATCATCGAGGCGACCTACACCAAGGAGCGCGCACCGATCCTGCAGCGCCTCAACCTGACATTGGAGAAACTGCGCGTGCTGACGCGCCTCTGCCATCGTCGCCACTACCTGAGCGACGCCCAGTACGAGTTCGCCGCCCGGGGGCTGCTGGAGGCCGGTCGCATGACGGGAGGCTGGCTCAAGCATGCCACCGGTTGAGCTCTTCGACGAGGTCGTATCCTTCAGCGGCTTGCTACGGGCCTGGGAACGGGCACGGCGCGGCGCTGGCGGCTCGGAGGCCTGTCTGGCCTTCGGTTTCCACCTGGAGGAGGAGCTGCTGCGTCTGCAGGACGAACTGGTGGCGAACACCTATCAGCCCGGCGGCTACCGCACCTTCACCGTGCGGGAGCCCAAGCCACGGTTGATCGCCGAGGCGCCCTTTCGCGATCGCGTGGTGCACCACGCCGTGGTGGCCGTGCTGGAGCCGCTTTACGAGGAGAGCTTCATCGAGGACTCCTACGCCACGCGCAAGGGTAAGGGCACACATCGGGCCGTGCGCCGCGCGCAAGGCCTGCTGCGCCAGCACCGCTGGTACTTGAAGAGCGACATCCGCTCCTACTTCGCCAGCATCGACCTCGACATCCTGATGGACCTGCTGCGCAACCAGGTGTCGGACGAACGACTGCTGGCGCTGCTGGAACGCATCCTGCGTTGCGATCCACAACACCCCGGCCTGCCCATCGGCAACCTGACCAGCCAGTTCCTGGCCAACGTCTACCTGGACGGCTTCGATCATTGGCTGTTCCACGAGGAGCGGGTGCCGGGCTACGTCCGCTACATGGACGACTTCGTGCTCTTCCACGACGACCGCCAGGCGCTGAAGGACCTGCTGCCGCGCCTGGAGGCCTGGCTGTGGGAACACCAGCGTCTGACCCTGAAGGCGAAGGCCACGCGTCTCAACCAGCGGCGTCACGGCTTGTCTTTCCTGGGCACGCGCATTTTTGCCGGCACGATCCGCCTGCGCCGCGAGAATCTGAAGCGCAGCCTGTGCGGCTTGGCAAGACGGGAATGGGAAAGCCGTCAGGGCTGGAAGACCCAGGACGAGCTTGCGGCCTGCGCCCAGAGCGTGCTGGCGAACCTGTGCGCCTGGAATAGTCTGAATCTGAGGAGGGACATCTTCAAGGGCGATCATCTCAGGCGGCTCCAACCGTGTCATACGGGGCGGCAGTTGGAACAACAACGCGACCAACCTGCCATGCGCCAATCGCAACAACAACAACCCGTCGAACACGAACAACAACAACGGCTTCCGTCTCTGCAGCACCCCTGAGCGGCTGATCCGCGGTCTTCACGGACACCGCGGCCGCGTGGCATTGCCACGATTTCCAACAGGGGTCCCGATGACCGTCCCGCCCGCCACGTGGCGGCAAAGAGTGACGGGGGTGCTGACGCACCCCCGTCATACTCCCAGGCCATGTCAGCCGAAGTAGCCTCTCCGCCGATCATCCATCACACCACCAAGTCTTTTTCCCACAGATCACCCAAATCCTCACCAACGGATTGGGGCGAATGGGCGGCCGTGGGGCGCGCCACCCATCCGCCGAAGATGGTGGCACCCGCCGCGGCAGGGGCCTGGGCAGACCGGCAACTCGTGCGACTGATCCGGGATGCCTGGGTGGAAGCCACGGCCTGGCGCTAGGTCGGGAGCGGATGACCGGCCGTGCAGGAGGCTCCCGCCAGCGCCGGCTTGACATGTCTTGCGGGGAGTAGTACAATCCGCCCACAAATCGCAATACGAAATGACTTGCAGGTGGCGTGATGATCAGTCTGCGCTTGGGCGAGGCCCTGGAGGGCGAGTTGGAGGCGGAGGCCCGGCGAAGCGGCCGGACGCGGTCCCAGTTGGTCCGTCAAGCCCTGTTGGAGTACCTGGCTGGCGCCGAGCGCCAGCGCCGCTATGCTGGCGCGGTGGCGGAATTGCAAGGGGCCTACGGGGATCCGGCGAGCCGCCGGGAGGCGCTCGCCCGGGCGGAGGAGACCCTGGATGACGGCTTTGATGAGGAGACTGGTCCGGCGCGGACTTCGCCAAGCCCCGACAACCAAGGATGGTGGCGATGATTCGCCGCGGCGAGGTGTGAGTCGCCAACTTCAATCCCGCGCGCGGCGAGGAACTGGGCAAGATCCGTCCGGCGCTGGTGATCCAGGCGGACGAGTTGTCCGAGGCCGTCACGCCCCTGGTCGTCGTCCTGCCCTTGAGCACGATGACCATGCCTGCGGGCGAGCTGTTCATCCGCTTGGGCGCCCGTGACCGGCTGCTCCAGGACAGCGTGGTGCTCACCGACCAGCCCCGCACCATTGACCGGCGGCGCCTGGGGGAGGGTCCCTTGACCCGGCTCAGCGCCGCTGAGCTGTGCGCCGTGGAGAACGCGCTGCGGCTGGTGCTGGGCCTCCCATAGTTGCCTGCCAGGGCGCGGCCTCGGCTACCTGGGCATCTGGGACAGCGGCGCGGTGCGCGCCAGCCACCAGGCCTTCGGCGAACGCCTCACGATCCACGACGCGGGCGCCCCCTCCGCCCATAGCGCCGCCGCGGCGGGCGGCCTGCTCAGGTCGTGGGACCGTCGGGGATGATGAAGGGCAGGTGATTGTCGCGGTGGATCACCTGGTACCCGGCGTTGGGATAGCCCATGCGCCAGGCGCTGGGCACGCTGTCACGGCGCGGGGCGCTCCACTTGAATTCCCAGCTGGACAGGCGGCCGTTCTCCTCCTCCACAAGGTCGATCTCCTGCCGGTCGTGGGTGCGCCAGAACCAGCGGTTGACATGCCGGCCCGCCAGGTCCAGGCCCTTGTGGCGCTCCACCACCAGGTAGTTTTCCCACAAGGCGCCCAGGTCCTCGCGCAGCGAGGGCGGATTGAAGTTCCGCAGCAGGGCGTTGCGCACCCCGTTGTCCAAGAAGTACCAGCGGGAGGTTTTGCTGATCTCCTTGCGCAGATTGCGGCTGAAGCCCCCCAGGCGCGAGATGACGAAGCACTGCTCCAGCAGGTCCAACAGGCGCTCCACCACACCGCGGCTCAAGCCCAGTTGGGAGCCAAGTTCCTGCACCGAGACCTGGGCGCCGATCTCCATCGCCAGCAGTTGCAGCAATCGGCTCAGTTTGTCGGCACGGCGGAGGCCTTCCACCTGCAGGATATCTTTGAAGAGGTAGGCATTGACCAGCTCGATGAGCAACTCCTGGCGTGTGCGGTCGTCGCCGGCGGTCACCACGTCAGGATAGCCGCCGTAGACGAGGCGTGTGGCCAGGCGAGCCCCGGTCTCCATGTGGTTCTCCAACGGTCCCAGTTCCGCCTGGGCGAGGGGATGGAGGGTCAGGTGGCGGCTGCGGCCGGTGAGGGGTTCGCCCACGCTGCGTCCCAGATCGAAACGGGATGATCCCGGCCAACACGGCTACATCCGGCCGGCTGTCCACCAGCAGCTTCAGGATGGCGCCAATCCCGGGAACCACCTGGGCCTCATCCAGGGCCAGCAGGTCCGTAGAGCCCAGCAGATTGCCCAGCCCAATGGCGGTGCGCTCCGCAAGGGCTTGCTGGACGGCCAGATCGTCGCCGTTCAACACCAGGGCACGCCCCCGGCCAATGGTCCATCAGCCGCCGCATCAGCGAGCTTTTGCCCGTGCGCCGGGCGCCCAGCAGGACCACCACGCGGCCCGGCTGCAAGGCCGCCTGCGCCCGGGGTTGCAGGCCACGGAGAATCCACATGTCTCCTCCGGGTTGTCGGTTGCGGAATGGCAAATGGATCGAATTCCTTCAGGAAGTCGTGGCAAATCGATCGAATTGCGATCAAGGCGTGAGGGAAGTCCAGATTGCTGGGTTGCTGACGGCGGAGCATGCGGATTCCTTGCAATCCGCCCGCGACCGACGACCCGTAGGGCGGTGGCGTTGATGGAGCTTTGGCTGGGCGCAGGGGGCTGCGGTACGGGGGGGTGGATGGAGCGTCGGATCCTTCGAAGGTTACTGGGTTTAGATCCCATTTGGTCAATACACTGGCCATTGTCGCCGATAATGGCCAAGCTGTTGACCATGACACCCAAGACTTCCACCACCTTGCCGGCCCAGCGCCGGCTCCTGCAAGCCCTCGGTGGGCGTCTGCGCCAAGCCCGCCTGCGCAGGCGACTCACAGCCCAGCAGGTGGCCGAACGGGCCGGCATGTCACGCACCACCCTGCGGGCCCTGGAGCGGGGCGAGACCAGCGTCACCCTGGGCGTTTTCCTGAACGTTCTGCATGTGTTGGGATTGGACAAGGACCTGACCCTGGTGGCCCAGGACGAGGAACTGGGACGCCGTCTGCAGGACGCGGAGCTGCGGCAACGGGCCCGGCCACCCGCCTCCCAGGCGCGGAAAGACGCCGGGGATGCCCCATGAACGGGCCCCGGGACATTGAGATCTGGGCCGATTGGGTGGAACTGGGTGGCGCGCATCGGCTGGGGACACTGCACGTGGAGGCGGTCCGCGGCCGCGATCTGCACGCCTTCAGCTATGCCACAGCTTGGCTGGCGGGCGGGACGGCGCCGACCTTCCAGCGTGCCGGCCCGGCCCATTGAGCCACGCATCGGGCAGACTTCCTCCCCTCGCGTCCCCTCAATCGTTACACTGTGCGGCCCGCCGGCGGAGGCGGGTCGTTCTCAAGTGGAATCACAGGACGGGTAGCTGATTCAGCCTTCATCCTCGAGACTCGAGTACGGGCAGGTGGCGCAAGGACGAGAGCGGAGTCCAGTGCCAAGCTATGTGGAAGGGAGAGGAAGCCCGTGTCCCTCAAGGTTTATATCGAGACCTACGGCTGCCAGATGAACGTGTCCGACAGCGAGCTGGTGGCCCGCCTGCTGGAGGACGACGCCCACGCCATCCAGGAGGGGCTGGAGGGCGCCGACGTGGTGCTGGTCAACACCTGCGCCGTGCGCGAGGGCGCCGAGCAGCGGGTCATCGGCCAGCTGGCCAGCTGGAAGCGGCTCAAGCAGGAGCGCCCCGACATGATCCTGGGGGTGCTGGGCTGCATGAGCACGCACTTGTCGGAGAAGATCGCCGCCGGCCTGCCCCACGTCGACCTGGTGATGGGTCCCGACCAGTACCGCAAGCTGCCGGGCGTCATCCGCGACCTGGTGGTGGGGCGCGAGGCGCAGATCATCCTCACGCGGCGGGACAAGACGGAGAACTACGACGAGATCTATCCCCGCCGGGGCGGCGGACCCAACGCCTGGGTGACGGTCATGCGGGGTTGCGACAACATGTGCAGCTTCTGCATCGTGCCCTTCACCCGCGGCCGGGAGCGCAGCCGCAGCGTGGCCAGCGTGGTGGAGGAGTGCCGCCGCCTGGCGGCGGAGGGTTTCCGCGAGGTGACCCTGCTGGGCCAGAACGTCAACAGTTACCGCGATCCGGAGTGGCGGCCGGCCCAGCTGGATGGGGAACTGGACACCGGCCCGGGGCCTGCCCGGGGCCTGCCCGGGGCACCCGTCCTGGCGGCTGGACAATCCGACGGCGCGCGCTTCCCGGAGCTGCTCGCCGCGGTCGCCGAGGTGGATGGGATCGACCGCATCCGCTTCACCAGCCCCCATCCCAAGGATTTCAGCGAGGCGATGATCCGCCAGATGGCGGATAACCCCAAGGTCTGCAAGCACATGCACCTGCCCATGCAGGCCGGCAACGACCGCGTGCTGCGGCTCATGCGCCGGGATTACAGCCACGAGGACTTCGCCCGGCTGGTGGAGCGCGCCCGCGCCGCCCTGCCGGAGATGGGCTTCTCCACCGACATCATCGTCGGCTTTCCCACCGAGACGGAGGCGGACTTCGAGGACACCCTGAGGCTGGTGGAGCGCGTGCGCTTCGACTCGGCCTTCACCTTCGAGTACAGCCCGCGCGAGGGCGCCCCCTCCGCCAAGTGGGCGGACGACGTGCCATCCACCGGGAAGAAGCGCCGCCTGCGCCGCCTGGTGGACCTGCAGCGGCGCATCACGGATGAAAAGGCGGCCGCCTGCCTGGGCCGCTCCTACGGAGTGTTGATTGAATCGCCCAGCAAAAAGAGTGACCTTGAACTCATGGGCCGCACCACCTGCAACCGGGTGGTGGTGGTCCCCGCGGACCCGCGCTGGCCGGCCGGAACCCTGGTCACGGTGCGGGTGGCGGAGGTCAGCTCCTTCACCCTCCGGGGCGTCGTCACCCATGTGGAAGGCCGGCCGGTCTGACGCGCCGCCTTCGCGCCAAATCGCGAGGTGAGAGATGTGGTTCATTCGCTGGCTTATCACCCTGTTGCTGATGATCTACGCCGTGATCTTTGCCGCCCTCAACCTGGAACAGGTCAGCCTGCGCATTCCCGCCATTCCTGTCTACCACACCGGCCCGATCAGCATGGCCGTTGTCGTCCTGCTGGCGGTGGCGCTGGGCATCGTGTTGTGGGCCATCGTGGCCTTCTTCGGCTCCCTGGATTTCCGCCGCCGCATCCACCATCTGGAGCGGGTCAACCGGGACCTCAAGCAGGAATTGACCTCCCTGCGCAACAAGGCCATCCTGGATGACGGCGAGCTGGAGGGCGACGCCCCGCCCGCGGCCAAACCTGCCCGCGCGGGCAAATTGAACCTGCCTCCCTACGATTACGAGCTGGACGACGAGGCCATGGCCCAGGCGAGGAACCCCGAGCGATGATCGACATCCTGATTCTCCTGGTGGCCCTGTTGGCCGTGCTGCTGCTGGCATGGCGCTGGGTGCGCAAGCGGGACACGGGCGAGGGGGGCGATCCCTTCGTGGACGGCCTGGAGGCGATGGTGCGGCGGGACTGGCGCGAGGCGGCGCGCTGCTTCAAGCGGGCGGCCGAGCAGGACAGCGACAACATCCGCGCCTACGAGCAGTTGGGTCGAGTCCACCGCGAGTTGGGCGACCTGCCGCGCGCCATCAAGATCCACACCGACCTGACCGTGCGCGAGGGCCTTTCCGGGGTAGACCGCTCCCGCATCCATCTGGAGCTGGCCAAGGACCTGCGCAAGATGGGCCGGCTGCGCGAGGCGCAGGAGGCTTGCGAGCGTGCCGTGCAGGCCGACCGCCGCAACGTGGCCGCCCTCGTCGTGCGGCTGGACCTCTTCGAGGCACAGGAGCAGTGGGAGGAGGCGCTGGAGACGCTCAAGCGCATCGAGAGCGTCAGCGGCCGCGAGCAGAACACGCGCCGCGCCCAGATCCTGGTGGAGCAGGCGCGCAAGAGAATGGAGGAGGGACACGGCCGGCCCGGGCGCATCCTGGTCAAGGAGGCGCTCAAGCTCAACCCCGCTTCGGCGGCGGCCTACATCCTCATGGGTGACTCCTACCTCGCCGAGGATCGCGTGGACGAGGCAATCCAGTACTGGGAGAAGCTGCCTCTCGAATGCCCGGACCGCGCCGAACTGGTCTTCGATCGGCTGGAACGCGTCTACTTCGACCGTGGCCGCTTCAGCGAAATGGAAAGGTTCTATTCCCGCGTCATCCAATCCCGCCCCGAGCGGCCGGACGCCTATCTGGCCCTGGCCGGTTTCTACGAGCGCAAGGGTGAGTTCAATGAGGCGATCCGCGTGCTGGAGAGCGGACTGGAGAAGGTGCCGGACAACCTCGGCCTGGCCCGTCTCTTCATCCGACTGCTGGCGCGCGCCGGGCAGACCCAGCGCCTGGTCGATTTCACCGTCAACCTGGCGGACCGTCTCATGCAGAGGGCCCGCATCTGGAAATGCCGCGCCTGCGGCCAGGCCGGGGAGGACTTCCACTTCCGCTGTCCGGCCTGCCACGCCTGGGACACCCTGGAGCGGCCCGGCGAGAAGTGAGAGCGCCCACCGCCATGACCGGCCCGACACGCCCTGCCTGGGGCGCGCTTCCCACGGTCCATCGATGCACCCCGCCGCGGCGGGGTGTTTCACTGCTGCTGGCGCCACTCCTTGCCCTGGCGGCCTTCGCCGGGTTGGACCGGGCGACCTGGGAGGCGGGCGACGGGGAGGCGATCCGCCGGGCCACCGCCGGCGACGAGGCGGGCACCTTGCTGGCGGCCACCCTCGAGCAGGGCGACGTGCAGCTTGTCCTGCGCGACATGCGGCGCCTCACCCGCCTGCCGGCGCCGGACTGGATGCGGGGCGAGGCCCTGGCCATCCTCTGCGAATACTTCTGCGTGATGGAGATGCGGGACTCCCTTGTCCGCCGCTCGGCCGAACTGGCCGCCCTGCGGGGGCATCCCTTCGATTGTCCCCTGGTCGCGCCGGCCGGCGCCGGTGGCTGGTGGGTCCAGGTGGGCGCCTTCTCGACGGAGGCGGCCGCCCGGGCCGTCCTGCGCCAGCTGGACCCACAGCCGCTGGAGGGGCGGGTGGTCCAGGAGGGTGGCCTGTGGAAGGCGCGGCTGGGGCCTTCGCCCTCCCGTCGGGAGGCGGAACGGACCGCCCGCGCCTTGCGGGAGGCCGGCCGCATCAAGGACTATCGCCTGGTGGAGGAATAGCCCTGGCGATGCCTGCTCTCGCATGGGCCGAGCACCTTGACCGCTTCTCACTCGCCAGGAGAATGGTGGGAGGGTGTCGCGCCACGCGACGAGGCTGAGTTCTTGACCCTGGGGCAAACCCCCATCCCGGCCTTCTCCCTGGCAGGGGGAAGGAGGTCTCCTGCGGTGAAGCCGAAGGCTGAACCAATTGCCCCGGCAGGCGCATCAGGTGATAGGGCCCTCGTCCGACAAGGCATTGCGGTGCAAGCGCCGCCTCTTCCCGCTTTCTTTTCGCGAAAAGAAAGCGGGGCAAAGAAAAAGGCTCGCAGACCCTGACCGCCGGTGTTTTTGACACGCGCGGGGTCGCGCGTATTAGGTCTTCGTGGGCACCATCTCTTCGGCCTCTGCGCGCGCATACTTCCCGCCTTCGCTTCGCTGCGGCGGTCAGTCGCGACGCACAACGAGGCCGAAAACACGGAGCAGGTCTGCGAGGCGTCGCTGCGCCCTGGAAGGGGTTGGGCCGTTTGATGGTGAAGCCGAAGGCTGAACCAATTGCCCCGGCAGGCGAATCAGGTGATAGGGCCCTCTGTTCGACAAGACAATGCGGCGCAAGCGCCGCCTCTTCCCGCTTTCTTTTCGCGAAAAGAAAGCGGGGCAAAGAAAAGGCTCGCAGACCCTGACCAGCGGCGAATGTGACACGCGCGGGGTCGCGCGTATGAGGACTTTGTGGGCGCCGGCTCTTCGGCCTCTGCGCGCGCATACGCTCCGACGCCGCGCTGCGCGCGACGTCCCGGCGTGGCGCGTGCGACGAGGCCGAAAAGAGGGCATTGACATGCCAGGTGCTGCTTCGCCAGGATTGAGTCATGGCCACGTGAGGTGAAGGCCGAGGGCCTGAACCAATGGCCACGGCAGGCGCATCAGGTGATAGGGCCCTCTGTGCGACGGCGGCCGTGAGGCCGCCTAGTTAGGGCCCTGAGTGTCTTGGAGAGGGCTTTCTTTGGGCACCTTTCTTTCGCCCGAGAAAGAAAGGTGCAAGAGCGTGGCGCTGGCGCCGCAAGACACAGGATTGTGACGCGCGACGTGGCCGAAAAGAGGGACTCTGGGGCAAACCCCCATCCCGGCCTTCCCCCTGTCAGGGGAAAGGAGATTTCCTGTGGTGAAGGCCGAAGGCCTGAACCGAGAACATGGGTTGTCGATTCACCTGATGCGGCCCTCTGTCCGACGCCCGCCGTGAGGCGGGCTAGTTAGGGCCGGTGATGTCTTGGAGAGCGCTTCTTTGGCGCCACCTTTCTTCTCGCGAGAAGAAAGGTGGCAAGGTGGCGCGGCGCTTGCGCCGCAAGATGTAGGCGAAGGAATGAACGGGATCCCAGCTTTCGCTTGGATGACAGACTTGGAGGAAAAAGGGCCCTCTGTTCGACGGCGGCCGTGAGGCCACCTGGTCAGGGCCGTGAATGCCTTGGAGAGCGCTTCTTTGGCCCACCTTTCTTCTCGCTGGAAGAAGGTGGGAGAGAATGATGAGCCCGCAGCAGGAGAGTGCATGTGATCCCGCATGAGGAGGCAGCCCGTCCGGAGGAGCGCGCCGTGTCGCGCGCCGACGACACCAGCACTCCCATGCTGCGGCAGTACCGCGAGATCAAGCAGCGGCATCCCGGCCACGTTCTCTTCTATCGCATGGGCGACTTCTACGAGATGTTCTTCGAGGATGCCGTGACGGCCTCCCGGGTCCTCGAAATCACGCTCACGTCCCGGAACAAGAACAAAGAGGACGCCATACCCCTCTGCGGTTTTCCCTACCATGCCGCAGCGGGATACATTGCGAAG